>JBBQAB010000248.1:0-2143 GCA_038198385.1 Propionibacteriales bacterium | reverse complement strand
GTTCCTGTCCGACGAGCAGAACGCCGAGCTGTACCGCTCGTCGAAGGCCATCCTGCGCGAGGCGGGCTACACCGGCGCCGGCACCTGCGAGTTCCTGGTCGGCCAGGACGGCACGATCTCCTTCCTCGAGGTGAACACCCGCCTCCAGGTCGAGCACCCGGTCTCCGAGGAGGTCGCCGGGCTGGACCTGGTCCGGGAGATGTTCCGGATCGCCGACGGGGAGGCCCTGGGCTACGGGGACCCGGAGGTGCGGGGCCACTCGATCGAGTTCCGGATCAACGCCGAGGACGCGGGCCGCAACTTCATGCCCGCCCCGGGGACCCTGAGCGCCTGGCACGCCCCGGCCGGACCCGGCGTACGCGTCGACGAGGGTTACCTGGCCGGGATGACCGTCCCGGGGAGCTTCGACTCGCTGGTCGCCAAAGTCATCGTGACCGGGGCCGACCGCACCCAGGCCCTGGCCCGGTCCCGCCGCGCGTTGGCCGAGCTCGTGGTGGAGGGGATGCCGACGGTGGTCCCGTTCCACCGCGCCGTGCTGGACGAGCCGGCCTTCACCGCCGCCGACGGCACCTTCGGGGTCCACACCCGCTGGATCGAGACCGAGTTCGACAACACGATCCCCGCCTGGACCGGAGTGCCCGCCGAGACGGCGGAAGCGGTCGAGAAGACGACCGTGGTGGTCGAGGTCAACGGCAAGAGGCTGCAGGTCGTGCTGCCGGCCGGCCTGGGCGTCGGGTCCAACGGGGGCGGCGGCGCGGGGAAGAAGCCGGCCCGGCGCAGCGCCGGCGGCAAGACGGCCACGGCCGCCTCGGGCAACGCCTTGACCTCTCCGATGCAGGGCACTCTGGTCAAGGTCGCGGTGGCCGAGGGCGACACCGTCGCGGCCGGCGACCTGGTCGTGGTCCTGGAGGCGATGAAGATGGAACAGCCCCTGACCGCGCACCGGTCCGGGGTCGTCACCGGGCTCACCGCCCAGGTCGGCGCCACCGTGACGAGCGGCTCGACCCTGTGCGAGATCCTCGACGCCCCCTGAACGCGCGGTCGGCGTCCGACGGGCCTTAAAAGGTCGGTAAGAACCCCCCTGGCCGTGCGGGAAACCTCCTGGGTACGGGGCAGACTCGACCTATGGATTTCGTCGTGCTCTTGATGCTGTTCGTGATCGTGGGCGGCGGCGTCGGGCTGTACCGGCGGCACGCCGTCCGTCAGCGCGCCCAGCAGGAGCAGCTGGCTCTCGACAACCAGCTCAGCACCTCCAAGCGGGCCGCGGACGAGGACGTGACCAAGTTCGGCGAGGAGCTGCAGCGGCTGGACAACGACGTCGCCGGCCACGCGCTGGACGAGGCCATGCAGCAGGACTACCAGCGGGCCCTGGACGCCTACGAGGACTCGAAGTCCTCCCTGGACGCGGTGACCAAGCCGGACGAGATCCGCCACGTCACCGAGATCCTGGAGGACGGGCGCTACGCGGTGGCGTGCGTCAAGGCCCGGATCGCCGGCCAGAAGCTGCCCGCTAAGCGTCCGCCCTGCTTCTTCAACCCGGCCCACGGCCCCTCCTCCCGCGACGTCGAGTGGGCTCCGGCCGGCGGCGCGCTGCGCACCATCCCGGCCTGCCCGGCCGACGCCGAACGCGTCCTGGCCGGGGCCGACCCCTACATCCGGACCGTCCAGGTCGGGGCCCAGCGGGTGCCCTACTGGGAGGGCGGCCCGGCGTACGCGCCGTGGGCCCAGGGCTACTACAGCCGGTGGGGCGGGAGCGACATGATGTCGGGGGTGCTGATCGGCAGCATGCTCTTCGGCGGCATGGGCAACGTGTTCGGCGGGGTCGGGGACGGCATCGGCGGCATCGGCGAGGGCATCGGCGGGATGATGGATGGCGTCGGTGAGGGCCTGGGCAGCATCGGCGATGGCATCGGGGAGATGTTCGGCAACCTGTTCGACTGAGGCCCCAGGGTCCAAGGCACCCGCTGGACCTAGGAGACTCCTGAACAAGGGGAGGTTCTGTGGGCGGGTCAAGCGCCGATGGGGCCGTCTGATGGTCTCGGAGATCGATGATCGGTGGGCATTGCGTTGGCGTCAGGAAGTGGATGAATGCTCTGCGGGGTCCGTCCGGGGGTTGCTGGGCTGTTCGGGGCGGCCCTGCGCG
>JBBQAB010000247.1:0-14308 GCA_038198385.1 Propionibacteriales bacterium | reverse complement strand
TCAGCCTGAAAGCCGAGGGCGATCTTTCCCTTGTCGTTCAGCCTGACGAGCTCGGCTGGTCGTGCGGCCATCCACTGGACCACCTTTTCGAGACCGATGCCCCGACGACGTGCCTCGGTCCAGATCAGGGACAGCCCCAGCTGCAGGGACGACACCCCGCCCCAGGCGACGCCGAAGTCGCCGTTCTCCAGGTCTTTCAGGTCCAAGGTGCTCGGTGAGTGGTCGGAGACGATGCAGTCGATGGTGCCGTCGGCCAACCCCTCCCACAGCAGCTCACGGTTGGAGGCCTCGCGGATCGGCGGGCAGCACTTGAAGGCGGTGGCGCCGTCGGGTACCTCTTCCGCGGTCAGGGTGAGGTAGTGCGGGCACGTCTCGACCGTCAACCGGACTCCGTCTCGTTTGGCGGACCGGATCATCGGAAGGGCGTCCGAAGATGACAGGTGCAGCACGTGGGCCCGGACCCCGGTCCAGCGGGCGCGCTCGATCACCTCGGCCACGGCGACGTTCTCCGCACCGCGTGGTCGGGACGCCAGGAAGCGGTCGTAGTGGTCACCGTGCGGTGCGGGTGCCCGGTCGATGGCACGAGAGTCCTCGGCGTGCACGATCATCACTGAGTCGAACTCCGCCAGGATCGCCATGTCGGCTTCCATCTCGTCCGCGTCCAGGTGCGGGAACTCATCCACCCCGGAGTGCAGCAGGAAGCACTTGAAACCGAACACTCCGTGATCGTGCAACGGTCGCAGGTGTTCGGCGTTCCCAGGGATGGCGCCGCCCCAGAAGCCGACGTCGACGAACGCCTGGTCTGCGGCCGCGGCCTGCTTGAGCCTGAGAGCGTCGACGTCGCAGGTGGGCGGGATGCTGTTGAGCGGCATGTCGATGATCGTGGTCACCCCGCCGGCGGCGGCGGCCCGGGTGGCGGAGGCGAACCCCTCCCACTCGGTCCGGCCCGGCTCGTTCACGTGGACGTGGGTGTCGACCAGCCCGGGCAGCAGGACCTCGTCGTCGGCCAGCTCCACCACGGTGTCACCGGCCAACTGGTTGCCGAGCGGCTCGATCGCCACGATCCGGCCGTCCCGCACGCCCACCTCCCGGGCGACTTCGCCGGCGGTCGTCATCACGCGCCGACCGCGGAACACCACCTCGTAGGCGCTGGATACTGTCTCAGTCTCAGTCATTGTGTCGGCCTGCACTCTCGTTGTCGTCGTGGTGGATGGCGGTGCCAGTCGAACCAGCGTCTCGTGGTCAGCGCGGCGGCCAGTTCAGGAACGTCTTCGGCCCAGGTGGTGCGTAGGTGCGCACCTTCGAGGTGCGCAGGCCCAGCCGGACCAGTGACTCGGCGATGGTGACCGCCGCCGCCACCCCGTCCACGACCGGCACGCCGGTGCGCGCTTCCACCTGTTCGGTCAGCCCGGCCATGCCGCCGCAGCCGAGGCAGATGACTTCGGCACGGTCGTCACTCACCGCACGCACCGCTTCTGCCACGATAGCCTCGACCGCCAGGGCCGGATCGGCTTCGAGGTCGAGCACCGCGACCCCGCTGGCCCGGACCGAAGCACAGCGATCCATCAGGCCGGCAAGCTTGAGACGGTCCTCGATCAGCGGTACGGCCCGGTCCAAGGTGGTGACGACTGAGTACTTGTGGCCCAGGAACTGCGCGGTGCTCGCTGCGGCTTCGGTGATGTCCACCACCGGAACCTCCAGCAGCTCCTGCAGGCCCTCACGGCCATGCTCGCCGTAGCCGGCCTGGATGACGGCGTCGTAGGGCCCCTCGTAGCGGCGAACGGTTTCCATCACGGCAATGGCCGCCAGATAGCTCTCGTAGTTTCCCTCCACCGACGCCGCTCCGAACAGCGGGGTCAGCGCCACGATCTCGGTGCCGGGGGCGGCGACAGAGCGGGCGGTCTGGCCGATGGTCTCGGTCATCGACTCGGTGGTGTTGACGTTGACGACAAGAATGCGCATGAGCAGGGTCCTTCCCCGAAAGGTGAACGCGAAGGGTCAGTGGAGGCTGGGTACGGCGATGGGCTCGCCGCTGACGTCCCGGGCGGCCCGAGTGCGGTCAGCCAGGAAGAAGTAGAACAACGCCGCCAGTCCGGCCCCGAAGAACCAGGAAAAGCCGCTGACCACGTGGAAGGCGGGGACCAAGGCCAAGACGATGGCGATCACCGCAGCGGGCACCAGCGCAGCGACGGCTCGGGTGTTGAAGCCGCCGCGGTAGTGGTAGTCGGCTGTCGACTCCTCGCGGTAGAGGTCCGGCACGTTGATCTGGGCCTTCTTGACCAGCCAGTAGTCGGTCATGATGACCCCGAACAAGGGGCCGAGGATGGCGCCGAGGCCACCCAGGAAGTACTCGATGACGACCGGGTTGTTGTAGAGGTTCCACGGCAGGATCACCAAACCGATGAGCCCGCTGACCACACCGGCCCGGCGGAAGTTGAGGTGTCGCGGGAACAGGTTGGCGAGCATGTAGATCGGGGCCACGAAGTTGGCCATCAGGTTGACCGCCACAGTGAGCACGAGCAGGGCCAGACACGCCATGACCAGCAGGAACGTGTTGGGGATGGTCTGCACGATGTCGGCTGGGCTCTCGATGATCTGGCCGTTGATCTTGAACTGTGCTCCGGCGAGGACGACGACGATGCAGCCGAAGAAGAGCATGTTGATCGGGATCCCGAACAGGTTGCCTTTGGTGATGGCTTGACGGCTCTTGGCTGAGCGGGTGAAGTCGCAGAAGTTGAGGACGAAGGTGCCATAGATGGCGACCCACAGCGCGCCGCCGACGAAAATCTGCCGCCACATCGCGCCGCCGGTCAGACTCTGTGAGGTCGACAGCGCGATGGAGCCGCCCGCCCGCGTGAACATCCAGATGGCAATGACGAGCATCGTGACCAAGATGATCGGGCCGGCGAACGCTTCGTACTTACGGATCATGTCCATACCGAAGCTGACGATGACCACCTGGATGACCCACAAGACGATGAAGGTGAGCCAACCGAGGGTCGACAGGCCGAGGAGGCTGTTGGTGTTCAGCGCTGACAGGGAGGGAAAGAGGGCGATCAGGAGGACCCGGCCGACCACCGAGGCGAGGTAGGTCTGCACGCCGAACCAGACGATGGCTACGCCACCGCGCACGACGGCTGAGATCTGAGCGCCGCGGATGCCGAAGGCGATACGGCTCATGACCGGGAACGGCACACCGGTCTTCTCCCCCATGAACCCGGACAGGCTGAGCAGTCCGAACAGCAGCAGGGCGCCGATCAGAAAGGCCAGCAGGATCTGCCAAGCACCCAGTCCGAGGGCGAACAGTCCGATAGCAAAGGCGTAGTTGCCGAGGCTGTGTACGTCGTTGGCCCACAGGGTGAAGATGTTGTACGCCGACCACCGTCGACCGGCCCGTTTGGTCGGGGCGAGGTCGGCGTTGTAAAGCCTGGGGCTCACGTCCGACAGGTCGTCGGTGACCGGGACCCCGGCCAGCGTCGGTGAGTGAGACAGCACCTCATCGTCGATGTGCTCGGGATGGTCGTCCACACCGTGGCGCCGGTGGACGTGGGGTAAGTGAGAACCTGATGGGACGTTCATGAGATCTGTCTCCTCGTTGAGATGGTGGATTCGAACGGCCGGGGGTGAGCTGCTAGCTGAGCGACGTGCCCCGAAGCCAGTCGTCGGCGATGCTGGCGCCGACCTGGCGGAGCAGGCCGGACGCGTGGGCCATGCTGCGAGCGAGGTCCGGCTCAAGCTCGTTGAGCGGATAGGCGCGGGAGATGCCGGCCCGGTTCAGCTGCTCGGCACTGAGCAGGCTCCGACCCGCCACCGCCACGACCCGCACTCCCGCCTCAGCCGCCGCCTGCGCGACCCCGATCGGGGCCTTGCCGGACAACGACTGCTCGTCGAGCGAGCCCTCACCGGTGACGACGAGATCCGCGCCGTCGAGCAGTCGCTCGAAGCCGACCAGGTCGAGGACCAGCTCGATGCCCGGGCGCAGGGTGGCGCCGAGCAGCGCCAGCGCGGCGAACCCGGTGCCGCCGGCCGCGCCGGCCCCCGGCCGGTCGGCCAGGTCGACACCGGTGGCCTCGGCCACCACCTCGGCCCACACCGGGAGGGCGGCGTCCAACTGCTCGACGTCGGCTGGACCGGCACCTTTCTGCGGGCCGAAGACCGCGGCCGCGCGGGCCGGCCCGAGCAGCGGATTGTCCACGTCGCAGGCGACCACGAAGCGGACCCCGTCGACCCGGGCCCGCAGGGCGGTGAGGTCGACCCCGTGCAGGAGGCTCAGTGCTGCCCCGCCGGGCGGGAGCTCGTGCCCGGCCCTATCGGTCAGCGTCGCGCCCAGGGCTTGGACCAGTCCGGCTCCTCCGTCGGTAGAGGCGCTGCCTCCCAGACCCACGACGATGTCGGTGGCTCCTCGGTCGATGGCGTCGCGAACCACGACGCCCAGACCGAACGTCGAGGCGCCGAGAGCGTGCGGCCGGTGCCCAGGGAGACGGGCGAGGCCGACGACGTCGGCGAGCTCGACCACCGCCCGAGGTCCATCGACGGCGTAACCGGTGTGCACCGGCAGCCCGGTTGGACCAACGGTGACCACCTCCACACGGGTGAACCCGGCGCTGAGGGCGGCGGCGACCGTGCCGTCGCCGCCGTCGGCGACCGGCACCCGCACAACCTCCAGACCGGTGATGTTGTCCTGGAGTCCGGCGGCGACCGCGTCCGCGACCTCGGCAGCGGTGAGACAGCCCTTGAACTTGTCGGGTGCCACAACGACGCGCATCCTCAGTCCAGGAGAACGATGGCGGTGGGGGCGTCCTCGCCCCGCTGGGCCAGCTCTTCGAACTCGGTGACGGCGTTGATCTCGGTACCCATGGAGATGTTGGTGACCCGTTCCAGAATCACCTCGACCACGACAGGCACCTTGAACTCGGCCATCAGCTTGCGGGCCTGGTCGAACGCGTCGCCGAGCTGGTCGGGGTCGAAGACGCGGATGGCCTTGCAGCCGAGGCCTTCGGCGACCTGGACGTGATCGACGCCGTAGCCGTTCAGCTCGGGGGCGTTGACGTTGTCGAAGGACAGCGACACCTCGTAGTCCATCTTGAAGCCGCGCTGGGACTGACGGATCAACCCGAGGTAGGCGTTGTTCACCAGCACGTGGATGTAGGGCAGGTTGAACTGGGCGCCGACCGCGAGCTCCTCGATCATGAACTGGAAGTCGTAGTCGCCAGATAGCGCCACCACCTCGGTGTCGGGCAGTGCGGCCCGGACGCCGAGCGCAGCCGGGAGGGTCCAGCCGAGCGGACCGGCCTGGCCGGCGTTGATCCAGCGGCGCGGGCCGTAGACGTGCAGAAACTGGCCACCGGCGATCTGCGACAGCCCGATGGTGGACACGTACACGGTGTCCCGGCCGAACGAGGAGTTCATCTCCTGGTAGACGCGCTGCGGCTTGATCGGGAGGTTATCGAAGTTGGTGCGACGGTGCATCGTCGCCTTGCGCTGCTGGCAGTCCTTCACCCACACCCCGAAGTCCGGCAGCGACGACGCGGCCTTGCGTTCCTTCGCCGCAGCGACGAAGAGCTCCAGGGCGGCCTTGGCGTCGGAGACGATGCCGTAGTCGGGGGCGAACACCCGCCCGATCTGGGTGGGTTCGATGTCGACGTGCACGAAGGTGCGTCCGGCCCGGAAGACGTCCAGGCCGCCGGTCCACCGGTTGGCCCACCGGTTGCCGATGCCCAGCACGAAGTCGGACTCCAGCAAGGTGGCGTTGCCGTAGCGGTGCGCGGTCTGCAAACCGGCCATGCCTGCCATCAGCGGGTGGTCGTCCGGGATTGCCCCCCACCCCATCAGCGTGGGGATCACCGGCACGTCGAGGGCCTCGGCCAGCTCGACGAGCAGGTCGGAGGCGTCGGCGTTCATGACACCGCCGCCGGCGACGAGCAGCGGCCGTTCCGCGGCGCACAGCAGGTCGAGGGCGTGGTCGATCTGGGCCCGGCTGGCGGCCGGTGAGTAGACCGGCAGCGGGGTGTAGGTGTCGGGGTCGAAGTCGATCTCGGCCATCTGCACGTCGAAGGGTAGGTCGATCAGCACGGGCCCCGGGCGGCCGGACCGCATCAGGTGGAACGCCTGCTGGAACGCGCCCGGCACCTGGCCGGGCTCCATGATGGTCGCTGCCCACTTGGTCACCGGCTGGGCGATGGCGGCGATGTCGACGGCCTGGAAGTCCTCCTTGTGCAGTCGCGCGACCGGCGCCTGGCCAGTGATACACAGGATGGGGACCGAGTCCGCGATCGCGGCGTACAGACCGGTGATCATGTCGGTGCCGGCCGGACCCGACGTGCCGATGCAGACCCCGATGTTGCCGGCCTTGGCCCGGGTGTAGCCGTCCGCCATGTGCGAGGCACCCTCCACGTGCCGGGCGAGGACGTGGCGGATCCCGCCGTGCTTGCGCATCGCGTCATAGAAGGGGTTGATCGCCGCGCCCGGCAGCCCGAAGGTCTGTGTGGCGCCCTCCAGCTCGAGGATCTTGACGGCCGCATCGACCGCACGCATCTTGGTCACTGTCCACTCACCTTCTGGCCCGAGAGCCGTTCAACTCCTCGCAGCAGGGCCGAATGGTCCAAGCCGCCGTCTCCTTGCGCTCGCAGCGTCCCGATCAGCTGGGCGGTCAGCGTGCCCAGCGGCAACGCGATCCCCTTCTCGCGGGCCGCCGCGGTGACGATGCCCATGTCCTTGTGGTGCAGGTCGACCCGAAAGCCCGGCTGAAACTGGCCGGCCAGCATGTTGGCCCCTTTGCGGTCCAGCACAGTACTGCCGGCCAGCCCGCCCGCCAGTACCTTCAGCGCGGCCTCGGTGTCGACACCGAAGGCGCGGAGGAAGACGATCGCCTCCGCGACGAGCTCGTAGTTGCCGGCCACGATCAGCTGGTTGGCCGCCTTGACCGTCTGCCCCGAGCCGGCGGGACCCACCAGCACGACCGTGGCACCCAGCGTGTCCAGGACTGGCTTCACCTCGTCGAAGTCCGCCGGCTCACCCCCGACCATGATGGACAGCTTCGCCTCGACCGCTCCGGCCTGACCCCCACTGACCGGGGCGTCCATCACCCGGATGCCGGCCTCACGGCCAGCGGCGGCCAGGCCCGCGGAGACGTCCGGGCGAATCGAGGACATGTCGATGTGGATCGCGCCCGGACGCGCGTTGGCGTAGATGCCGCCCGGCCCAAGGGCCAGCCCCTCCACGTCGGGAGAGTCAGGGACCATGGTGATCACGAGGTCGGCGTCCCGGACCGCTTCGGCGACGCTGGCTGCGCCCTGACCGCCAGCGGCGACCAGCTCCTCCACCGGTTGGGGGCTACGGTTGACGCCGAGAACCGTGTGACCGGCTTTCACCAGGTGGCCGGCCATCGGGCCGCCCATGATGCCGAGGCCGATGAAGGCAATGGTGCTCATGATGGTTTCGCTTTCTTCGGTGGGTGGACGGGTCAGCCGCGCCGCTCGACAGGGAGCCAGGCCAGGCTGTCGAGAGTGCTGGTGGTGGGGACGTACTCGAGGGCGACGTGGCCGGTGTAGCCGGTGCTCTCGATCTGGTCGAGGAGCCCGTCCAGGTCGAGGGTGCCCGTTCCGGGCTCGTGGCGGCCGGGATGGTCGGCAATCTGTACGTGGGCAATCCGCTTCGCGTACGCGGCCACCGCCACCTCGAGGTCGTCACCGTTGTTCGCCAGATGGAACAGGTCGCAGAGGAGGCCCACGTTGTCGGCCCCGACCCGGTCGAGCACAGTGACCACGTCCGCAGCGGTGCGCAGCGGGTACGGCTTGGGGCCACTGACCGGCTCCACCAGCACTGTCGCACCGATGCCCGCGGCGGTTTTGGCGGCGAGGCTGAGGTTCTCAGTGGCCAGCTCGTCTTGCTCCTGCGGCGAGGCGGTCTCCACCCGGTTGCCGTAGAGCGCGTTGAACGCCCCGACCTTGAGCTGGTGGCCGATGCCGACGACGACGTCGACGTTGTCGCGGAACTCGGCCACCCGGTCGGGCAGGGAAACCACGCCGCAGTCCGGTCCGGCCAGGTCACCGGCGAAGAAGTTGAGACCGATCAGGCTCACCCCGGCGTCGCGGACCGCCGCAACGAAAGCGTCCACCTCACCGTCGGAGGGCACCGGCCGGTCTGGCCAGGGCCACCAGAACTCCACCGCGGCGAATCCTGCGGCGGCGGCGGCGGCCGGCCGCTGCAACAGCGGCACCTCCGTGAACAGCAGTGAGCAGTTCGCGGCGTACGCTAAGTCGTGAGTCATGGTTCCACCCTTCGGAATCTTGTTTCTGCTAGATGAAAATTACCAGCAGGTGGTCTGATCGTCAATCCTCACGTGCCGCAGAGCGGTTATGCTCTTCCACATGTTGGAAGCAGAAGTCGGTCAGCCCAAGAACTCAGAGCGCGTTCAGTCGGTCGACCGGGTGTTCACCCTGCTCGAGCGGCTCGCTGACGCAGACGGTCCGCTCACGCTCTCCCACCTCGCCGACCTCACCGACCTTCCGATGCCCACCATCCACCGCCTGCTGCGTTTCCTCACCAACGAGGGCTACGTACGGCAGGAGCCCTCCAAGCGGTACGCCCTCGGCCTCCGGATGATCCGCTTCGGACAGTCCGCCAGCCGCGGACTCGGGTCGTGGGCGACCCCCTCTCTGGCGAGTCTGGTGGAGAACTTCGGCGAGACGACCAACATGGCGATGCTCGAGGGCGACTCCTGCGTCTACGTTGCGCAGGTCCCCTCCCCGCAGTCCATGCGGATGTTCACCGAAGTCGGTCGCGTTGTCCTGCCGCACTGCACCGGTGTCGGCAAAGCCATCCTGTCCATGCTCACCGACCAGCAGGCGGCCAGCCTGCTGGCGCGTACCGGGATGCCACCACGCACCGACCACACCCTGGTGACGATCGATGCGATGCTCACCGCTCTGGCTCAGGCCCGTGAACTTGGCTACGCCCTCGACGACGGCGAGCAGGAGCTCGGCGTCCGTTGCGTCGCCGTACCGCTCACCGGCCTACCCTTCCTCGCTGCCATCTCGGTCTCCGGTCCCAGCAGCCGACTCACGATGGACGACGTACCACGCATCGCCCCTGAGCTCCAGGCCGTCGCCCAGAAGATCAGCAGCAACTTCCGGTCCGAGGAGCACCAGCGCTCCCTGCGACCGGTGGGCCTCGAAACCGCGTCTTAGCGACCCGACCTGCAGGCGCCGCCTTCGCTGCCGGTGCCGCCCGGGAGAGCCACCAGGGCGGCCGGTCTCGTGATTCGGGCACGCGACGAGGATGGAGCCCATGACCGACCGGGTCCCGCCTCGACGCCGCCCTCCAGCCTCCCCGACGGAGAGGACGAGCATGCCGTCAGCCCCGCGGATCTGCTGGGCAGCCACGCTGAGGTGCTGGTCGACGCGGCGGCGCACCAGCGCCGCCTCGACCATCACGACCTGAGCGGGGTCCGCGCCGCCGGGGCCCGGGCGGCGACGGCAGCATTGGTGCGGGCACCGCCGTGGATCTCTACCGTCGGCCGCAGCCCACGGCTGGCGCAACCTGTCGCTCGGCGGCGGCACGGAGGCTCTGGGTGCAGCCGGCGCCTGTTCGAGGGTGTGCGGACCGCGATGCCGGTGCTGGTCGAGGGGTACCAAAACGCCCGCGGTCCTCTGCTTCGTTTCGGGAGCAGATGCGGCGTGAGTTCATCGACCACCTGCTCAGGGGTGACGCCGACATCGCCGGGTTGGTGCGGCAGGCGGAGCCGTTTGGCCTCGACTTCAGCCGCGCCCACCAGATCGTGTTCGCCGTACTGAGCGACAGCCCGGCCGTCACCGAAGAGGATGAGAGCGTTCTGGAACGGGGTGTGACCAGCCGCTACGGGGACCGCGACGTCCTGGTGACTCCAAAGGCGGTGACCTGGTCGCGCTGGTGCCCGCCGGCACCAACCTTCCTGACGCCGATCACGCCCCGTGACAGCCCTCTGCATGCCCTGCCAGTACCAGGACCAGACCCGGGGGCGGTGACGGCTGGGGCGCACTACGCTCAGCCTATGGCGGCCACGACGAGGGGACTGAACAAGTCCTTGCTGCCCTCGGCCAAGACGCGCGGCACGATCGCCAAACGACTCTCCGCGGTCAGCTGAGCGATGACCACGGCCACCATCACCGAGATGGAGGAGCGGCACGCCTGGTTCCGGCAGCTCGACGCCGAGCACCGCTCGTGGATCACCCTGGTCGCCCAAGCGGGCATCGACGGGTTCATGCGCTGGTTCGCCGAGCCGGACCCCCAGGGCCCGAGCACCTCCGACGTCTTCGCCGCCGCACCCCGCAGGCTAACCCGCAAGATCTCGCTCTACCAGACCGTCGAGTTGCTGCGTACGACCATCGACGTGGTCGAGGACCAGATCGACGAGGTGATGCCGAAGGCGGACCGGCCGATCCTGCACGCGGCCATCGTGCAGTACAGCCGGGAGATGGCCTTCTCCGCCGCCGAGATCTACGCCCGGGCCGCCGAGCTGCGCGGCGCCTGGGACGCCCGGCTGGAGGCGCTGGTGGTGGACGCTGTGCTGCGCGGGGAGACCGACGAAACCGTCCTCTCGCGCGCGTCCACGCTGGGCTGGCGCTCGACCGCGGCCGTGGTCGTCGTGGTCGGTGGGGCCCCCGAGGTCGAGCCGGGCGTGGCCCTGGAGGCCATCCGGCACTGTGCGGCCATCGCCGGGGTCGACATGCTCGGCTCGGTCCAGGGCGACCGGATGGTCGTGGTCCTGGGGGGGGCCCATCTCAGCGACCCTGACGTCGCCCTGGGGGTGGTGGCGCCCTTCGTGACCAGCTTCGGGCCAGGGCCGGTCGTGGTGGGACCGGCGGTGGAGCACCTGATGGAGGCGGCCCGGAGCACGCGCGAGGCGCTCTCCTCCTACCGGGCGGCCGGCGGCTGGCCGGAGGCCCCGCGACCGGTCTCCTCCCACGACCTGCTGCCCGAACGGGCCCTGTCCGGCGACGGCCACGCCCGCCGCGCGCTGGCCCGGGACCTCTACGACCCGCTGCTCGCCGCCGGCGGATCCCTGCTGGAGACCCTGGTCACCTTCCTGGACCAGGGTCTGTCGGTGGAGGCGGCCGCCCGGGCGCTCTTCGTGCACGCCAACACCGTCCGCTACCGGCTGCGTCGGGTGCACGAGGTGACCGGCTACAGCCCCACCGACCCCCGCGACGCGTACGCCCTCCGCCTCGCCCTCACCCTCGGCCGGCTGCTCGGACGGTCCCGGACCGACGAGCCCGCCGAGTCCTGATCCCGCCAGCTCCTGGTCCCGGCGAGTCCTGATCGCGCCGGGTCCGCAGCCCGATCTGCCCTCGACCGGACCCGGGGACCTGGTCCTCGAGGATGGGCGAGAGCCGCGGCACACGGCGGTGACGGCGTGGCGAACGGCGTACGAACCTCTTGTGGGGATCTGACAAACGGGCGGCGCAAGATTGGTGGTGTTGCTCCGCGACGTGGCGCCAAGGTCACGAAATAGTAAAGGAGTGCTCGCGATCGTTGCGCCTGGACAAGGCGCCCAAACACCCGGTTTCCTCACCCCCTGGCTGACCGAACCGACCTTCGTCGACCGCCTCACCTGGCTGTCGGCGGTGTCGGGTCTCGACCTGGCCCACTACGGGACGCAGGCCGACGCCGAGACGATCCGCGACACCGCGGTCGCCCAGCCGCTGCTGGTCGCGGCGGGCCTGCTGGCCGCGCTCGAGCTGTTCCCGCACCCCGCCGACGCGTTCCCCTTTATCGGGGTCGCCGCCGGCCACTCGGTCGGGGAGATCACCGCGGCCGCCGGGGTCGGCGTGCTGTCGGCCGAGCAGGCCATGGTCTTCGTCCGTGAGCGCGGTCGCGCGATGGCCGAGGCCAGCGCGGTCACCGAGACCTCCATGACCGCCGTCATCGGCGGGCAGCCCGAGGAGGTCCTCGCCGCGCTCGAGGCCCAGGGGCTCACCGTGGCCAACCACAACGGCAGCGGCCAGATCGTCGCCGCCGGCACCCGGGAGCAGCTCGACGCGCTGGTCGCCAACGCGCCGGCCCGGGTCCGGCTCATCCCGCTCAGCGTGGCCGGAGCCTTCCACACCGTGCACATGCAGCCCGCGGTCAGCCGGCTCTCCACGCTGGCCCGCGCCATCTCCACCCACGACCCCCGGGCCCGACTGCTCTCCAACGCCGACGGTCAGGTCGTCCACGACGGCCGCGACGTCCTGCGCCGCCTGGTCGGCCAGGTCGCTTCGCCCGTCCGCTGGGACCTCTGCATGGCCGCCATGGGTGACCTCGGGGTGACCGGTCTGCTGGAGCTGCCGCCGGCCGGCACCCTGGCCGGCATCGCCAAGCGCAACCTCAAGGGGGTCGAGCTGTTCTCGCTCGACACACCCGACCAGCTCGACGAGGCCATGGAGTTCGTGCGCCAGCACGGCGGCACCGCCGGCGCCTCGCCGATCGCCGGCAACCCGACCTGGCGGTTGGTGGTCTCACCGGGCAAGGGCCATTTCACCCGGACCGAGGACATCGAGAACGACACCCTGCTGCCCGCCCACAGCACCGTCGGGATGGTCAAGAACCGTCGCGACGACATGGCGGTCAGCGCCCCCCACGGGGGCATCGTGGTGGAGTGGCTGGTGGAGAACGGCGACCCCGTCTCCCCCGGTCAGCCCCTGCTGCGACTGCACCCCACCGTAGAGTCTTCCGACGCAACCGAGGTCACCCGATGAGCACGCTCTCCGTCCGACAGGGCGCCCAGTTCTCCACCATCCTCGGCGTCGGCGGCTACCGCCCGCGTCGGGTGGTGACCAACGCGGAGATCTGCGAGCTGATCGACTCCTCCGACGAGTGGATCCGGACCCGCTCCGGCATCACCGAGCGCCGCTGGGCGTCGGAGGACGAGACCGTCAAGATGATGTCGATCGAGGCCGCCCGCAAGGCCCTCGACCGGGCCGGCCTCGAGCCCGGCCAGATCGACACGGTGATCGTGGCCACGGTTACCCACCTCTACCAGACCCCCGCCATCGCGACGACCATCGCCAGCGAGCTGGGGGCCACCGGTGCCGCCGCCTTCGACATCTCCGCCGCCTGTGCCGGCTTCTCCTACGCCACCGCCATGGCCGACTCCTTCATCCGCAGCGGATCCAGCACGTACGTGCTGATCGTGGGCGTGGAGCGGCTCTCCGACATGACCGACAAGACCGACCGGTCGACGGCGTTCATCTTCGCGGACGGTGCCGGCGCAGCCGTCATCGGCCCGAGCGACAGTCCCGGTATCGGTCCGGTGGTCTGGGGCTCTGACGGGGACCAGTCGCACCTCATCGAGCAGACCCAGCCGTGGGACAAGGCCATGGACGGAGCCAACTTCGAGGACGGCGAGCCGCAGTGGCCGATGCTGCGGATGGAGGGCAACCCGGTCTTCAAGTGGGCGTCCTACACGATGGCCAAGACGGCCGGCGAGGCGATGGCCGCCGCCGGCGTACGCCCCGAGGACCTGGACGTCTTCGCCCCCCACCAGGCCAACATGCGGATCACCGACGCGATGTTCCGCGCCCTCAAGCTCCCCTCCGACGTGGTGGTCGCCCGCGACATCGCCCGGCAGGGCAACACCTCCGCGGCCTCCATCCCGCTGGCGCTCGAGGCCCTGATCGAGTCGGGCGAGGTCCACAGCGGCCAGACCTGCCTGATCATCGGCTTCGGCGCGGGTCTGGTCTTCGCCGGCCAGGTCATCCTGATCCCGTGAACGGGGCGCGCGTGTCGGCCTCCGGGGCGCGCGCAGCCGTGCGGGAGGATCCCCCTCGTACGCAAAAGATCCTGCAGTACCGCACGGTCACCTCTTAACCCTGAAGGAGCACAGCTCATGCCCACCACCGAAGAAGTCCGTTCCGACCTCGCCGAGATCGTCAACGAGGTTGCCGGCGTTCCGGCCGACGACGTCCAGCTGGACAAGTCGTTCGCCGACGACCTGGACGTGGACTCGTTGTCGATGGTCGAGATCATCTACGCCGCCGAGGAGAAGTTCGGCGTCAGCATCCCCGACGAAGAGGCCAAGAACCTCAAGACCGTCGGTGACGCCGTCGCCTACATCGAGCGCGCCGCTTCCTGAACGCCCTGTGGTCGGGGTGACCTGTCCAGGTGACCCCGACCGCAACCCTCCCTCACCGCACCCGTCTCGGCCGCCGTGCCGGCGAACCCTCCGGGGTTCGGGCCCGGCCACTACCCGCAGGAGTTTGCCGCCATGACCCGCACCCGCGTCGTCGTCACCGGAATTGGAGCCACCACACCGCTGGGCGGTGACGCCCGCAACACCTGGGACGCCATG
>JBBQAB010000246.1:0-3091 GCA_038198385.1 Propionibacteriales bacterium | reverse complement strand
GGCGGTGCTGCTGGGTCAGATCGAGCTGTCGCAGTCGGGGATGTCGGACGTCGCAACTGACGGCGTGCCCCCGCTGCCTACGCCGGGAAGCCCGACACCCGCGACGTACGATGACAAAGGCGTGACGCTGGTCGCGCCGGAAGAGAGGGATCATGACTCCGCTTATCGCAGGGCTCGGCGCACCTGAGCTGCTGATCATCCTGGCCGTCGTCCTGCTGCTGTTCGGTGGTTCGCGACTCGCGGGCCTCGGGAAGAGCACCGGACGGGCGCTGAAGGAGTTCAAGGAAGAGACCAAGGGCCTCAAGTCCGAGGGTGCGCAGACGCCGCCCGCGGCCGTCGGCCCCGACGTCACCATCGAGCCCCAGGACCAGCCCGGCTACGGCCAGCCGAACCAGGGCTATCCGCAGCAGAACGCCCCCCAGGGCTACCCGCAGCAGAACGCGCCCCAGGGCTACCCGCAGGAGAACGCCCCCCAGGGCCACCCCCAGCAGAGCGCCGGCTACGGGCAGCCGCCTGCGCCCGAGGGCTACCCCCAGCAGGGCTACCCCCAGCAGCCGCCTTACCAGGCTCCGCCCCAGGCCGGGGTACCGAACCCCGCCGACGGCGACCGTAGCTGACCCCGGTCACGTCGACGAGCTGAGGTTCCCGTGTCCTTGACGATCAAGGGCCGCCCCGTGCGTCTCAGCCTGGCCTGGCTGAAGCCGCCGCCGCTGCCCCCGGACGGCTCGATGACGTTGTTCGAGCACCTGCGTGAGCTCCGCTACCGGCTGGTGGTGGCGTCGGTGGCGATCATCATCGGCATGATCGTGGCCTGGTTCTTCCGCGAGGACCTGATGGCCATCCTGCGGCACCCCTACGACGTGGCGATCGCCCAGCTGAAGGCCAAGAACCCCGATGCGGACACGCTGCTGGTCAACAACGGCATCGCGTCGCCGCTGACCCTGGCCATGAAGGTGTCGGCGCTCGCCGGAGCGTTGCTGACCTCACCGGTCTGGCTCTACCAGTTCTGGGCCTTCATCGTCCCGGGGCTGCTGTCGCGGGAGAAGAAGTGGGCCCTGATCTTCATCGGTGCGGCCACGCCGCTCTTCGCGTCGGGTGTTGCGGTGGGCTACCTGGTGATGCCCAAGGGCATCATGGTGCTGCTCGGCTTCACCCAGTCCGGGGTCTCCAACCTGCAGGACGTCAACCAGTTCCTCTCCTTCCTGATGCGCATCATGATCGCCTTCGGGATCGCGTTCCTGATCCCCCTGGTCGTGCTGATGCTCAACCTGCTGGGGGTGGTGAAGGCTGAACACCTCTCGAAGTACCGGGTGTACGTCATCTTCGGGACCTTCGTGTTCGGGGCTGTGGCGACCCCCTCCACGGACCCCTTCTCGATGTTGGCGTTGGCCATCCCCATGACGGTGCTGTTCCTGGCCGCCGAGGTGCTGGCGCACATCTTCGACCGGCGGAAGGCGCGCCAGCTCGCGGCCGACGCCGACGCCGGTACGGTCCGGGCCAGCGTGGACGACGACGCCGCCCTGCGTCGGCTGGACGCCGAGGGCGACGCCACGTCGTGACCGACGGGATCACCCTGGTCGTCAACCCGTCGGCGGGCAAGGGCCGGGCCCAGGAGCGGCTGCCCGAGGTGGCCCGGGCGCTTCGGGACAGCGGTCGCCCGCTGACCGTCCAGCTCAGCCGTGACTTCGGGGAGGCCCGGACCCTGGTGGCGGAGGCGGTGGCGTCCGGCACGGACGTCCTCGCCGTGATGGGCGGGGACGGGATGATGCATCTCGGTCTCAACGTCTGCGCCCGCGCGGCCGAGGCCGGGGGGGCCACTGTCCTCGGCCTGCTGCCCGCCGGCACCGGGAACGACCTGTGCCGCAGCCTCGGCATCGACCCGGCCGACCCGGTGGGGGCGGCGCGGCTCATCGCCCAGAGCCGGGTGAGCCGGCTCGACCTCAACTGGGTGCACGACACCTACGTGGGCGCGGTGCTGGCCACCGGGTTCGACGCCCTGGTCAACCGGCGGGCCAACGCGCTGCCGTGGCCCAAGGGATCCCTGCGCTACGTGGTGGCGGCGCTCGCTGAGCTCCGTGTCTTCCGTCCGCTGACCTACCGGCTGACCCTCGACGGCCAGGTCCGTGACCTGAAGGCGATGCTCGTCGCGGTGGGCAACACCGCCCGCTACGGCGGGGGCATGCAGATCTGCCCGGGCGCCGACCCACGCGACGGTCTCCTCGACGTCACCGTGATCCACCCGGTCAGCCGGGCCAAGCTGCTCCAGCTGCTGCCGCAGATGAACTCCGGCCGCTTCGTCCGCGACCCGTGCGTGGAGCGGCTGCAGGCCCGGGAGGTCGTGGTCGAGGGACCGGGCATCGTCGGCTACGGCGACGGGGAGCTGATCGGGGCGGCGCCGATGACGGTGACCTGCCGGCCCGGTGCGCTCCCGGTCTTCTGTCCGACCGCCTAGTACTTTGGGCTCATCATGGCCCAGCCCTCAGCCGACCCCAGCCCGTCCGAGCCGGACCCGGTGAGCCCCGCCGAGGCGTACGCGCGCTTCCGCAGCACCCAGCAGTCGCCCCGCCTGGCCGCCTTCGGCGACGGGACCCTCTACCTCGAGAAGCTGATCAGCTCGGCACGGCATGTCGAGATCCAGGTGCTCTGTGACGCCGACGGCGGCGTGCTCACGCTGGGAGAACGGGAATGCTCGATCCAGCGCAGGCACCAGAAGCTGATCGAGGAGTCGCCATCGCCGGCGCTCGACGACGCGACCCGCGAGATGATGGAGTCGGGAGTTGCGCGCGCGTGCGACGCGATTTCCTACCTCAATGCGGGCACGTTCGAGTTCCTGCTCGCTCCCGACGGCGCGTACTACTTCATCGAGCTGAACGCGCGGCTCCAGGTCGAGCATCCCGTCACCGAGTTGGTGACCGGGATCGACATCGTGCGCGAGCAGCTGAAGATCGCTGCCGGCGAGCAGTTGCACGAAACCGGGCGGGCGGCGAGACGTGGGCACGCGATCGAGATTCGGCTCAACGCCGAGGATCCGAGCCGGGGCTTCGCGCCCGCGCCCGGAGTGATCGAACGCTTCAGGCCGCCGCTCGGGCCT
>JBBQAB010000245.1:0-2478 GCA_038198385.1 Propionibacteriales bacterium | reverse complement strand
GACGCCAAGATCACCCAGATCTACGAGGGCACCAACCAGGTGCAGCGGGTCGTGATGGCCCGGCAGCTCCTTGCGGGGATTCAGCCACGGCTCTGACCTTGGGCCTCGGTCTTGAGTTCCCGCGTCCGAGTGAATCCAGTGCGACGCTGACGCCTTGACTGCGTCTCTGGAGGCGGCATACCTTCGCTGCATCGAAAGCTTGGTGGACTGAGGCTCCACACCCCCTCCGCACCGGCCCAGTCATCTGCGCGTTGAGGACCACATGATCACGACGACAACCCTGGGCAGGGACCACGGGCACCTCCGGCGTCTGAGACCGACGGTGGAGAGCAGGCTCGGACCAAGCGCCGCGCTGTCGGCCGCCGAGGGGTGGGCTCCTGCAGCTCAGATGGCTGCCCCCGTTGTGCCGGTAGGAGTGCGCGGTCTCATCGGTGGTGTGGTCACCTCCTTGCGGCGGCCCGCTCGCTCACGGTGCTCGTGCTGAGCGTCGTGCTCGCCGGCTGCGGGGCTGGGGGGCCGGCTGCCGGAGAGCAGGCGACCCCGCCTGCGGGTGCTACCACGGGTGTCGCCCCCAGCTCGGCCACCAGGGCCGCCTCGAGTGCGTCCCCGGCTGCAGGTGCCTCCGCCGCCAGTTCCGCCTCGACCGCGCCGCGCCCCTCGGTTGGCGCCACCCCCGCGGGGCCGGCGTCGTTCGGGGTGGAGCGGTCACGGTGGCCTGGCACCATCGAGGGGGCCAGGACGGTGCTGAAGAAGCTGCCGCCAACGATTGGTCAGCAGCGCCGCACGATGTTGGCCGTGGACCCACGCGACCGCCGCTTCGCCGTTGCGGAGTACGGCACCTTCGGAAACGTCACCGTGGCCAGCGACACGACGTCACCGAGCAACAGCTTGTCGGCACTGTTCGGGCTGGGGTACGGCTGCGCGAAGGACAGCTACCGCGGCACGATCCCGCAAGGCGCTGACCCCCAGGCCGGTCCGGGGATCAGTGACGAGCGCCATGCCGCCACAGTCTGGTTTCCTGCTCGATCTCTGGAGCGGAAGGCGACGCCTCCTTCACGGGGCAGGGTCTCGGGTGGACCAGCCGCCAAGCGGCCTGGCTTGTGGTCGGCAAGGACAGGGCCGCTGCGGCCGCACTGGTCGAGGCCCTGAGCCGGGCGGCAGGCTGACCCTCGACAAGCGGGACGGGGGCGAGGTGTGCTGACGCCCGAGTGCTTCACCCCAGGAGGCCTCGACCCGGCAACGATGGCCAGCGTTCCGATGCCCACTGCGACCAGGTTGCATGCTCTCGCGGGACCCGGGGAATCTCCGCGCCGCGGAGCTCCTGTTGGTCCGGCGCCTGGAACTGAGCCTGCCACTGCTCCAGTTCGACGTCGCTCATCTGGAACTGGCCCGGCTCGGTTCCGTATCGCCCGGTGATGCGTACGCGCTGCTCCTGGTGGCTGGTCGGCAGGTAGATGAGGTGGGCGCGGACCCCCAGCGAGGCCGCGACCCAACGCAGCGCCGAGCGCTCGTCCTTGCTCCAGAAGCCGAAGTCGAGGACGACGTTGAGGCCCAACTGGGCTGCGCGCATGCCGACGTCGACCAGTTTGCCTTCGATCCGGTCGCGCTGGTCGGCGCGCTCCTTCGACCGCCACCGCGTGGGGCTGTCGCTGTCGAAGATCGCCATCTGCCAGTCGTCGGGGGTCAGACGAAGGGCCGACTCGCTGACCTCCAGCTCTTTGGCACGCGTGGTCTTCCCGGCTCCGGGCAGGCCGACGAGGAGATAGAGAGTCACCGGTTGACGCTAACCCTCCACCTGGCACCCCTCGCGGCCGCCCGGCACCATCGGCGCCGTGACCAGGCCAAGACGTCTCACGGCCCGGATCGCGCGACATCCTGACGGGACGCCGAGTGGCCACTCGCGTTCCACCCTCCCGCCGGGACGCTAACCCTCTGAGACAGCAATCTCTCCTGCTACTCGAGGCGGTACCCCGTGGTCCTTTCCGTTCCGCCTGCCCCTCACCGCGAACTGACCCAGCGTGGCGTGACCACGCCGCCCTGTCCGCCTGTCGTGGCGAGGATCCCGACCTCGTCCTTCCGATCGGGACGACCGGGCGGGCCATCGTCTCGGCGATCAGGGCGACGGGGTTCTGGAGGTCCACCGTCCCGGCGTCGTCCCGGTCATCAGGTGGTGGGGGATCGTGTCGTCAGACCCCCGCCCCGTCCCGCCTGAGGAGCCGCAGGCACGGCGCACGGGGGTCAACTTGTCGGGGCCGGGCAGAAGGGCGCGGGGCTCCGCGCTCGATGCGGTCCAGGTGCAGCATCTGCTTCAGCACCGTGTCCAGCTCGGCGTCGTTGAAGATCGACTTCCAGTCGTCCTTGATGATCTTGTCGCGGCCGTAGTCCATGGCGATCAGGCAGGCGTCGGAGAACGGGTTGTCCCCGCGGAGACCGTTGGCCAGCGCGACCTGGACGTGGCCCATCAGCATGGCGCGGGCG
>JBBQAB010000244.1:0-14078 GCA_038198385.1 Propionibacteriales bacterium | reverse complement strand
GTCAGGGTCAGGCCCCGCGTGGTCAGGGTCAGGCCCCGCAGGGCCAGAACGCCCCTGCCCAGAACGCTCCTGCCCCGGCCTCACGGCCCCAGGGTCAGGCGCCAGCCGGTTCGGCCGCCCGGCCTCCGTCGCCCGCGCAGAAGCTCGCGCAGGCCGCTCAGAAGCCTGCGCAGGCCGCCCAGAAGCCTGCGTCGCCCAACGGCTCGTCGGCCCCGGGAGCTGGCCGTCCGACGGCTCGGTCGACCGGCAACGGCTCGACCTCCGGCGCAATCCCTCGTCCCGCGGCGCGACCGCCGGCGGTTCGGGCTCCCGAGGTCAAGCAAGCGGACCCCGCTCCAGCCAAGACCGCCGACACGGCCGACGGGTCCGCCGAGGACCCCGCCAAGCTGTCGCCGGCGGCCTCCCACCCGAAGATGTCCCTGCGGGAGCGCCTCGGCTTCCTGCCCAAGGAGAAGCCGGCCGAGCCGGGCGGCCCCTCCTACGCCGGTCCCGCCACCGCCGCAGCCGCGGCGGCGGCTGCTACCCAGCGAGGGGCAGAGGCCACGACGGGCGGAGCGGCAGCTCCATCGACGGCTGCGGCCGCCAAGGCCGGTTCGTCCGCGGCTCCCACCCCGGGCGGCTCCACCGGTGGCGCCTCGGCTCGGACCCCAGCCGGGCCCTCGCGTCCCGGAGGCGCGGCAGTGGCCGGCGCCGGTGCCGCCGGTCTGGCGGCGGGGGCCGCCGCCCGGGCCGGGGCTCCGAGTGGTCCCCCGAGCCGTACGACCGGGAGCCCGGACTTCCGGTCGCCCGAGTCGGGCGGGGCCCGTCCCGCCGCCACCCCGGTGACGACAGCCGCGGCCTCGGCCGCGACCCTTCCCGCCACGGTGGCCGCTCCGGGCACCACGCCTGTGGCTCCGCCGGCTCGGCCCAAGGCGACCGTACGGCGTACGCGGAAGGCCCGGCTTCGTCTGTCCCGGCTCGACCCGTGGTCGGTGATGAAGACCTCGTTCCTGTTCTCCATCGCAGCCGGCATCATGCTCGTGGTCGCGGTCTACGCGGTCTGGGTCGTGCTGAGCACTTCGTCGCTGTTCGACTCGATGAACGACATCGTCAAGAGCGTCCTGTCCACGCCGGGAGACACCACCCCGTTCCGGGTGCAGGACTACGTCAACACCCAGAAGGTGTTGGGGGTGGCCGCGTTGATTGCCGTGATCGACGTCCTGATCTTCACCGCCCTCGCCACCCTGGGCTCGTTCCTCTACAACCTGGCGGCCACCGTGCTCGGCGGCCTCGAGGTCACCCTCGCCGAAGACTGACCGCTCACGTCGGAACCGGCTTCGCGGGCCGGTTCCGACTTGAGGGCAGGGCTGGTCGTGGGCTAATCTTGCCAATCGTGCCGGTCACTTGGGCGCAGCAGTACACCGCGTACGCGGGCCTATAGCTCAGTCGGTTAGAGCGCTGCCCTGATAAGGCAGAGGTCAGTGGTTCAAGTCCACTTAGGCCCACCTCATGCTTGTGGACACAGCATGAAACTCCCAGGAACAATATCTGGCACCCAGTCGGGTCGCGAGGCGACGCGGGCCGGGTCGTCATTCATCTTCGTCCGTTGTTCGGACGAGGCGCCCAGGGGCGGTGCCCCACCCGCTATTGGTCAGCAGCCAGCGTACGGTCACTGGATCAGCGGAGGCCGGTAGCCGGGCCGGCCCGCCGTCCCGGCCGCCGTGACGAAGCTGCGGCCGAGTGCGTCGGCGAAGCGCGCGACCACGGGCGGTGGCTCTCCTGAGATGTCGGGCGGCATCACCACGACGGGACACGTCGCCGCGTAGATCAGCTGGTGCGCGAACATCGGACCGGCCAGTAGTCGCCGTGGGGCGTCGACGACCAGCAGGTCCGCCTCCGCCGCCGCTTTGACCAGGACGGTCCACTTGCCCCCCTGTAGCAACCGGATCTCGGCGGTGTGGTCGGCTCCCAGGGTCGCAGCCACGTCCTCCTCGAGCGAGGCTCGGGCCGCCTGCTCCACGTCGGTCCCGTGGGCGATCCGGCCGGCGGACTCACCCGACGGCGTAGCCTGTGGGTTCGGCACCCGCCAGGCCCGGACGGCGACGACCCGACCGTTGTTCTGACGGGCCTGGGCGTGGGCCCAGGTCAACGCCCGCACCGACTTCGACGTCGCGCTGACGCCTACGACGATGGTGTACGGATGTTCTGCAGTGCTGGGCTGTTCAGACATGCTGGCTCCTCTGCGGCGGCGGACTCAGACGGGTATGCGCGAGTTCTTGTTGCCGTGCTCGTCGTAACTACTGAGGGGCGGAGCGATATCCTCCAGGGATTTTCCTTCGGCGTCGACCCCGAACTTGAGGGCCACGAGGGCGCCGAACAGCATGATTCCCGAAGCCATCAGGTACCCACCGAACAGGGGCCCCCGCGCGGTGCCGTCGCCGATCAGCGCGCCGAAAATCAGCGGCCCCATCGCACCGAAGAGCTGGGCGACGGCGAAGAAGTAGGAAATGGCCTGCCCCCGGACCTCCAGGGGGAAGATCTCCGAGACCGTCAGGTAGCCAGCCGACGCTCCGGCCGAGGCGAAGAAGAACGACAGGCACCACAGGGCGGTGTGCGTGCCGGCGGAGAGAAGGTCGGCGTTGAACAGCACGGCCGAGACCGCCAACACGATCGCGGCGATGCCGTACGACCCGCTGATCATCTTGCGCCGGCCGACCGTATCGAAGAACCGGCCCAGCAAGAGCGGGCCCAGCAGGTTTCCCACGGCGAACGGGAAGAAGTAGAGCGCCGCGCTGGAGGAGGTCTTGCCGTAGAAGTTCTGCAGCACGAGCGATGAGGTGAAGAAGATGGCGTTGTAGAGGAAGGACTGGGTAATCATTAAGGTGAGGCCCAGGAAGGTTCGGCTGGGATACATCTTGAAGAACACGTACGCGAGCTGCTTCGGCCCGAGTCGCTCGTCGGCCTTGATCCACAAGGCCTTGGACTCGTCAACCTCCGGCACCTCCTTTCCCTCGGCTCGGACCCGTTCCTCGATCTCGTCGACGATGGATTCGGCCGCCTTCCCTTGGCCGTGGGTCACCATCCACCGCGGGCTCTCTGGGATGTGCCGGCGCAGATAGATGATGACGAGGCCGAGCACCGGGCCGATGAAGAAGGCGATCCGCCAGCCGATATTCTGGCCGAATCGGCTGGTGTCGAGCAGCCAGTAGCTGCCCAGTGCTCCCAACATCGCCCCGGCCCAGTAGGTCCCGTTGATGGCCAGGTCGACCCGGCCCCGGTACTTACCGGGCATCAACTCATCGATAGCGGAGTTGATCGCGGAGTATTCCCCGCCGATGCCCACTCCCGCCACGAAACGGAAGACGTAGAGGAACCAGACGGTGGGGGATAGGCCGGCGATCCCGGACCCGATCAGGTAGACCGCCAAGGTGATGATGAAGAGTTTCTTTCGCCCCAGGATATCGGTCAGGCGGCCAAAGACCAGAGCACCGACGACCTCCCCGATCAGGTAGACGGTGGCCGTTAACCCGACCTGCTCCGCGCTCATACCCAGCGTCTTGGCGTAGCCGGCGGAGGCAACGAGCTGGACCTCTAGGCCGTCCAGAATCCAGGCCGTCCCGAGTCCGAAGATGACCATCCAGTGAAACCTCGACCAGGGCATCTTGTCCATCCGGACCGGGATCAGGCTCCGGACGGGTTTCTCGTCCTCTAGCGCGGCCGATGACATTGTCGTCCCCATTCGTTCGATACGTGTCGGGGCGATCCTAAGGCGGTTCTTGGGCAGGACGCCAGCAATCTGACGGACAATTCCTGCCATCGTCGGCGAGCCGCCGACTGTCGGTTCTCTGACCGGAGCGCACGTTCGTGGTCTCGACGCACTCCGGTGATCTCAGTGATCCGGCGGAGTGGGCCAGCCCTTCAGTTCCTGATGCGGTGGGAGAAGATCGAGCCTTCAACCCGGACCAGCGGGATGATGAACAGCGCTCAGCAGGGGTGGGAAAGGGATCGTTCATCCCACACTGGTGCCGCGGCCTGGACGAGCCCACCAAGCAGGTCGTGCGTCGCTGGCCGACCGCTCACTCAGACGTCGGGCGTTCCCGATGAACCCAATGACGCGGCAACGGCCGCTTCGACGTGGAGGCGGGTGGTCGGGAAGACGGGTACGGGGCTGTCCGTTCCCGAGATCAACAGTTCGATCTCTGTGCAGCCGAGGACTATGCCCTCGGCGCCGTCCTGGGCCAGGCGGTCAATAACGTCACGGTAGGCCTGCCGGGACTCCTCGCGGACCACCCCCAGGCACAGCTCGTCGTAGATGATGCGGTGCACCTCGGCGCGATCATCCGGCGGCGGGATCAGCGCACGAAGGCCATGGCTCGCGAGCCGGTCGCGGTAGAAGTCCTGTTCCATCGTGAAGGCGGTACCCAGCAACCCAACCGTGCCCAGTCCGGCCTCCGTCACCGCCTGTGCGGTGGCGTCGGCCACGTGCAGCAGCGGGATCCCGACAGCGTCCTGCACGTGGTCGGCAACCTTGTGCATCGTGTTGGTGCAGATCAGCAGCAGCTCCGCCCCGGCGGCTTCCAGCCCTCTGGCTGCCCCGGCCAGCAGCTGCCCGGCCTCGTCCCACCGCCCGGCCGACTGCAGCGCCTCTACGTCGGCGAAGTCCACCGACGCCAGCACGATCCGAGCGGAGTGCAGCCCACCGAGACGCTCGCGAACCAGCTCGTTGGCCAGCCGGTAGTACTGCGCGCTGGACTCCCAGCTCATCCCACCGAGCATTCCGATCATTCGCGGGGCGTTCGTCGTCACGAAATCATCCTGTCACCACACGATGCCTCACCCCGCACCCCGCACCGCGAGCGCGTGATGTGGCCTCATGCGTACGGGCGCCGTTATCGACCGATAAACGCTGACGAGGCCCGCAAGGAGCGGCCACCGGAAAACTGAGGAAGCACGTTTCTAGAGGACTTCCTGCGGTCGAGCCATGAGGCTCAAGACCTTCGCCACCCCGGGTCGCGCAAGGGTGACCAACTCCTGGGTTGTTGGGAACCCACACCATCGGAACGGGCACCGTCACTACCAAGCCGGAGCTCGCCGCCTACGTCCGCCAGTTCCAGGCCGATGTGGACGCGCTGCCGACCTACCGGCCCACCATCGCCGCCGTGATACCCGCCTACAACGAGGCCGGGTCGATCCAGATGGTGCTGCGCTCGCTGCTCAAGCAGACCCGGCTGCCGGACCAGATCCACGTGGTCGTCAACAACACCAAGGACGACACCTTCCAGCTGGCGGCGAAGTTCACCGGGCCCCGGACCTCGAAGCGCAAGCCGAAGAACGGTGAGCCGCGCCAGACCACCGAGGTCTACATCCACGACATCGGTGAGAACCCGGACAAGAAGGTCGGCGCCCTGAACTACGGCTTCTCGGTCGTCGGCGAGGCCGACTACTTCCTCGGCGTGGACGGCGACACCACCCTGGCTCCCGACGCCGTGGAGAAGCTCGAGGCCGAGATCGTCTCTGACACCCGCATGGGCGGCATCTCGGCGATCTACAGCATCGACGACACGCAGAGCAAGGGCCTGGTCAGCAAGCTCCTGATCGCCGGGCAGCGCACCCAGTTCGCCGCCTTCAACATGCAGAACATGCTCCGCGGTCGCAACATGGCCGTCCTGGGCGGGCAGTGCTCCATCTTCTCGATACGGGCACTGCGGGCCGTCATGGTCGAGAACCACCAGCAGACCCCCCTGGGTGAAGGACTCCGAGGTCGAGGACTCGCTGCTGTCCCTGCAGATCAAGTCCGCCGGCTATCTCACCAAGATCTCGGCCCAGGCCCGCGCCGACGTGGGCGGCATGACGACGATCCGGTCGCTGGACGGCCAGCAGGTGAAGTGGAACTACGGCGCGATCGAGCTGATGTGGCCGGGCCAGCGGGGCGACACCAAGGGCCAGCCCTTCCACCCGAACCTGCGGCTGCGCTGGTCCGAGAACTTCGGGGTGGCCACGAACATCTTCACCCGGGTCGCCTTCCTGATGCTGCTCGCCGCCTCGCTGTCCATCCACGCCTTCGTCTTCTCCCCGGTCTGGCTGATCCCGCCGGCCGTCGCCATCCTGCTCAACGTGCGGATCGCGTACTCGATGAAGAACCGCAGCTGGCGCGACGTCCTCTTCACCGCGCTGGGTCTCCCGGCGGAGGTCTACATGTGGCTGCGGGCCGGCCACTTCATCCGCGCGTGGATGAAGTTCCTCTCCAAGGTGAAGGTCGACAACTGGGCTGAGCAGGCCAAGGCCGAGCGCGGCTCGGGCAACTCCTACCTGATGCCGCTGATCATCCTGGCTGTCGCCTTCGTCGTCCTCGGCTACACCTGGTTTCAGCTGCCGACCATGATCCAGTCCTCGATCCTGTGGCTCGGCTGGCCGGTCCTCTACGTCGTCACGATCTCTCAGACCATCGTGATGGTCAGCAAGCTGTTCCGCCGCCAGCGCGGCTACCGGGTCTGAACCCACCGAACGGCCGGGGGCGGCGAGCGTGTCGGGGGACCGCGAGCCGCCTCCGGCTTCTTTCGTCCTCTCGCTACCGCTGATCTGCACGCCACCGGCGTACGGCGAGGCGGTGCGGTGGCTGAATGGCTATCTCGGAGACCAACAGCCCAGTCCGGGCGGACACATCGGAGGTATCCCCGTGCGCTCTCGACCGCTGCCGTTCGCGTTCACCGCGTCCCTTATCTGCCTGGCTCTCACCAGCTGTGGAACTCCGCCGTGGCAGGAGGGGAAGGCGGACGCCGCCAGCCCGGCGGTCACGACGGCGACACCGCCCGGGATATCTGGTGAAGTCGCCCAGCTCCTACGTCAAAGTCTTCAACCTCCCCCAGGTGGAGGCAGGAGCCACGTCGGTGACGCTGAACGTGACGTACGAGCTGCTGGCCCAGGCCGCCCCAAGTCCAAGCAGTACCTTCGGCAGAGCACCAGCGACAGCTTGGTGATCCCGCTGGTCTCCGCCGGGTAGACCCGGGGGCCGAGCCGCCACCCGGGTGGTCGGGGACCTTCTCGATCAGGTCGGCGATAGACGCGCGACGGCCGTGCCGGGGGGTCAGTCGAGCTGACGCAGCAGGACCGCGATGCCACTGGGGACGGCGACCAGCACGATCGCCGCGAAGGTCACCAGCACCGGCACGGTGCCGACGAAGCTCAGGGCGACCCCGATCAGCACGACCGGCACCGTGATGCCGATGTAGGCGGCCATGAACAGTGCGGCCAGGGTCTCACCGCGGCGCTCCGGCGCGGCGAGGCCCGCCACCACCGCGACGGCGGCGGCGAAGACGAGGCCCACACCGGCGACGGCGAGCATGCCGCCGAGTACGAAGCCGACCAGGGAGGCGGTCAGCGCTCCCGCGGCCATCACGATCATCCCGGCGCCGACCAGCCCGGCGCCGACCTGGAGCCGGCGGCGCTGCGTGAGGCGGACGAGGACCACCTGACTCACGGCGGCGCACACCACGATGACGGTGGCCACCGTGCCGATCGCCAGGCGTGAGGTGATGCCCAGGGTCTCGGTGAGGAACCGGCCGCTCAGCGAGGTCACAAACCCCAGCACGGAGAAGCCCGCGAGCGCGGCCACCGAGGCGCCCAGCATCGCCGAGCGGACCTCCGGGTCGACCGAGACCCGTTGGGGCCGGTAGCGCCAGGCCTCCGCGCGCTTTTCTGAGGGCACGGTTTCGGGGGCGGCCAGGGCAATCAGCACGATGGGCACCATCGCCACCGCGTAGATGACATACGGAACGACGAGAGGACTTCCGGCCGCCGCGATTAGGGCGGCGAGGAGGGGACCGAGGCCGAGACCCAGGACGTTGGCCGCGGTCGCCACCGTACGCCCCAGGACACCGTCGGCATCCGGACGCCAGCGGTCGTGCAGCTCGGTCAGCCAGGCGGTGATCGTGGCCGAGAGTGCGCCGACGCCCAGACCGGTGACGAAGCGCAGCGTGAGCAGCGCTGCTTCCTGGGAGAAGAGCGCGAAGAGCACCGCGCACAGCACCTCCAGCGCGACGACGGCGACGACCACGGGACGCCGCCCGACGTGGTCGCTGACGTGGCCCAGGAGCAGCAGGCCGGCGACGACCCCGACACCGTACGCGGCGAAGATCAGGGTGACGGTGAAGGTGCCGAAGCCGTCCCGCTCGCTGTAGAGCCCGTACAGCGGGGTGGGGACGGTCATGAAGGACATCAGCAGGACGAACCCGGCCGCGAGCCGCCAGAAGCCGTTGCGGGCCCGGCCGGTCGCGGTCGACCGCAGCGAGGTGGTGGAGGCGCTCACCTCGGTATCAAGCCGCACGGGCCCGCAGTTGTTCCGCTCCCCGGGAGGGCCGAACGGAGAAGGCGACGACGGAGGGACTCGGGCCGGTGCGATGCGGGGAGTTCACCTCCGGCGGCCGCAGGCTCCACCGAAAGTCTGGAGACGCCGACGGCTCCGGGGACCAGCGGTACTAGGAGAAGTCGACCAGCCCCTGGAAGAACGCCACGTCGACCGGGAACACCTCGTTGACGCAGGCATGCCCAAAGATCCGGTCCACGTCGGCCTGCAGCTCCTCCTGGCTCGGCGTGTCCCAGACAAACCGCTCGGGTTCCGTCGAGGCCCTCGACGAACGAGCGCAGCTCAAAGCCCGGTGGATACTCGTGGTCGCTGGCGAGGGCGCTCTTCCAGCCCGCCGAATCCTGGATGCTGTGGATCACCGCGAGGCCCATGACTGCCTCCAAGTAGATCCCTTCTTCTTACTCCTCGCATGGCGCTGCGTCGAGAGTGGACTCACGGACATTCTTGCCACGGGCTGGCTGTGCGGAGGAGCAGGGACGGGGCCGTCAGCTCAGAGGCGGATGCTGGCTCAGGGTTCGAGAGTCACGACCAGAGGGAGGTGATCCGACGTCCAGGCCCGGCTCAGCACCTGCGCGGAGCCGAACGACACCCCCCGGCCGAAGACCCAATCGATCCGGCGGGTCGGGGAGCCGGTCGGGCTGGTCGCGGCGGTGGGGTCCCCCGCGGCGTCGACCGCGCTGGTGAAGCCCGCATCGGTTATCCGAGCGATCTCCGGACTTCCCGGTACGGCGTTGAAGTCGCCGCCGACCAGGTTCGGCAAGCCCGCCGAGGCGGCGGGCGGGAGCGCCGTCAGGAGGGTGTCGAGCTCGGCCAGCCGGGTCGGGACGTTCGACCCCCGCTGCTGCAGGTGGACCGAGGTGACCCGGAACGGTCGGCCACCGACCTCGACCGTGGCCGCGAGGGCGGACCGGTGCTGCGGGCCGGCGCCGTACGGGAGCTCGGTGACGGTGACGTCGGTGGGAGCCGTGCGGGCGAGGATCACGTTGCCGAAGCGGCGGTCGGCGGCGGGGGCGAAGACGAACCGGTAGCCCAGCCGGTGGGCCAGCCAGGTGGCCATGTCGCCGCCACCGCCCAGGACCCAGCCCCGGGAGACCTCCTGCAGCAGCACGACGTCCGGGTGCTGGGCCTCGATGGTCCGGGCGGTCGTCTCCAGGTCCACCGAGCCGCCTCGGCTGACGCCGTAGTGCAGGTTCCAGGTCATCACCACCCCGTTGCCCGGCGGGGCGCTCCCGCCGGGCGGGGTCGCCATGCGGTCGACGGCAGCCGAGCTGACGGTCACTGCGCTGCCCAGCAGGGCCAGCGCGCACCCAGCGGCCAGGAGGAGCCGGGAGCCCGATGGCCGACCCGTCGCCGTGGGTTCCGCCGCTGCGTGCGTGGTGGTCAGGGCCGGGGCCGGGGTGGTGGGGGTGGGGGCCGGGTCCGGGGTCGACGATCGCGGGCGGAGGAGGGCCGCCAGCCCCAGAACGGCAGCGGTGATCAGCAGGACGACCGCGTTCGGACAGCCCAGGGGGAGGTCGTAGTCGATCTGGTAGACGAACAACGGGACGATGGTGCCGAGCCCGACCAGCGTGGCTCCGCCGGCCATCCGCCCCGGTCGCGGGCTTCGTAGTCCGTTCCGCGGCGATTCCGGGGGTGCCCCCAGGGCCGCGGCCAGCAGCACGAACGTCGCTCCCTGGGCCCCCAGCAGGGCGAGCAGGACGAGGACGCCGTCGAGCGGGAAGCGCCCGCCCAGGCCGAGCGCGACCCCCACGCCCAGCAGCAGCCCCACGGCAGCGAGCGCGGGTGCCTGCTGCGACCTACACCCACCGGTTCCTCCTCCGGCCCCGGTCTGCCGCACCCACCCGGCGACGCCGACCAGTCCGAGGGCCAGCACCGGGCCGGCCACGGCCAGCGGGACGCTGGACTGCGACGCCGCGAAGGCCGGGTTGGCCAGCATCATCGCCGCCAGGGCCAGCGTCGGACCCAGCGACCACAGGCGTACGGGCCGGTCGAACCGGCGGGCCGGGTCCCGCGGAACCCGGCTCGAGCCAAGGGCGGAGAGGCGGGCCGAGGCGACCAGGACCGAGACGACGGCCACCGTCACCGACCAGCCCCCGACGCCGGTCCGCCAGAACGCGTCCCAGGTGCCCAGGCTCAGGTTCAGCCCCACCCCGGCGGCAGCGCCGACGGCGATGGCTCCGACGGCGGTCCGGCTCCCACCTGGACGGTCGACCAGCAGCGCGACGGTCACGGTGAGCATCGCCAGGGCGACCGCCACCGTGGCCAGCCCGAACCCGACCCGGGCGGGGCCCAGCACACCCTGGCCGACCAGGCGTACGGCGGCCAGCAGTCCGGCGCCCGCCAGCAGCATCGAGGCCGGAGACGCCACGTGGCCTCGGGTGGCCACCAGGAGAGCCGCCACCACCAGCCCGGGCGCCGCGTAGGTCAGCAGCGCCGCCCCGGCCACCGCACCGGGTCCACCCGCCTCGTACGCCACGTTCAGGAGCGGTCCACTCGCCCGGACCGCTTCCAGGCTCATCAGGGTGAGCACCGCGACCAGACTCGGCAGCGCCCCGTCGACGCCCGCGGTCGGCGGTCGGCGGGAGGGGGCGGGCAGCTCAGCCACCCACGGGTTCGGGAACCCCGGCGACGAGGGCCAGCTGCAGCCGGGACTCGTCCTCACTGTCGGGTGCGGCGGCGAGGATGACGATCTTCGGTTCGGCGTCGCCGTCGGTCAGCACGTCCCAGTCCACGGTGGCCGAGCCGACGGTGGGGGAGAGGCGGTCACGCCACGCGCGCAGGGTCGCACCGAGGTCCGTCGCTGGGGGCATGACTCGATTGTGCCCTCCCCCGAGACGACCACGGGCTCCCGGTGCGTCCCCGTCGACGTGACCGACGACGCCGGTTCCGGCCGTTGTGTCGACCGCGACGGTGAGATCGCCTGGTCCTGCCCGATCGACCGGCATGCCATTCTTGCCCGATGCGACAGCCCACGCGGACGGGATCCCGGCATCGGTGGGGACGACGTGGAGGACGGGTCGTCGTCCCCGCGCCTCGGGCCGAGCGAGGAGCTGGCTGCCCCGTGAGCGACGCGAGCCAGCCTGCCGGGTCCCCCCCATGACCGAGCGGGTCAGCTTCGCCAGCAGCAGCGGCCCCCGCCTGGCCGGGGCCATCGACCTGCCCGAAGGACGCTGCCGCGGGTGGGGGGTCTTCTCCCACGGCTTCACCCTGGGCAAGGACAGCCCCGCCGCCTCCAGGGTCTCCAAGCAGCTCGCGCGCGAGGGCATCGGCATGCTGCGCTTCGACAATTGAGGACGTCCGGGCGGTGGACCTGCGGGAGCGGATCCAAACGCTGCGCAAGGCGCTGCTGATCCTGCACGCGCCCACCGACAGCACCGTGGGGATTGAGAACGCCAGCCAGATCTTCCGGACCGCCCGCCACCCGCGCAGCTTCGTCTCCCTGGAGGGGGCCGACCACCTGCTCACCGGCCCGCTCCAGGCCAAGCGGGCCGCCCGCATCATCAGCGCGTGGGCCGACCCTTACCTGGACTGAGCCCGAGCCGCACCCACGTGCGGTCGGCCCGGCAGCTCAGTCGGTCGGGGTGCGCGCGACCAGGACGCTGACCGTCGCGCCGCAGGCGGTGCCCTCGCCCTCGGGTCCGATCCCGTCGTTCGATCGGGCCTTCACCGAGACGGCGGCGACGTCGACTCCGAGGGCGTCGGCGAGATTGTGGCGCATGGCCTCCAGGTGGGGGTGCAGCCGTACGGTGCCGAGGGTCACGAAGCCGTCCAGGTTGACGAGGCGATAGCCGCGCCCGGCCAGGTGACCAGCGAGATTGGCCACGAAGTCCAGGCTGCGGGCGTCCTCGGCGGCCGGGTCGTCCTCGGGGAAGTGGGTCCCCAGGTCCCCGTCCGCAATCGCGCCGGCCAGGGCGTCGACCACCGCATGGCTGAGGACGTCGCCGTCGGAGTGGGTGTCGAACCCGACCTCGCTCGGCACGGTCACCCCGCCCAGGACCAGCGGCCGGCCGGGGACCAGGCGGTGGAGGTCATGACCGATGCCGGTTCGGAACGCTGCGGTGTCCATCGCCCCGGACTGTAGCGGGTGGTGAGCGGGGTCGGAGGAGATCCACCCTGGAAATGGCGCACCAGTGGAGGCCCGCCCGTTCGTTTCCGCCTCAGCTCACGGCGGGAGCTCCGACTGGCGTCGCATCTTCAGGGTGTGAACCGCCAACGGCCCTAGCGGCGTGCGCCCGACCGGCTCCCGGCCGCGTGATAGCCGTCGTGGACCATCAGAAAGGCGCCCTGGATCACGATGGCGGCGCCGGCTCCGGCCCCGCGGGGCTTGTCCCGCAGCTTGGCCATCATCACCGCGCCGACGACGCAGTAGCCGGCGTCGGCGATCGCGTTGCCGAGCAGGACCCGGTGCAGCTTGCGCTCCTGCCAGGCCAGGGTCGGGGCGGCGTAGGGGTCGGGCAGCCGGGCCATCGAGCGTCGCTGCGAGGCCTGGACCACGGCGACGATCCCGAGGTCGACCGCGCCCCAGCCCAGGTGCTGCTGGCCGAAAGCGCGCCACCACCGGTTCTGACGGGTCGCCAGCACCCCGCCGATCCCCATGCTGGCCAGACCCCAGACCACCGTCGTACGGGCCAGCGACCGCTGGCGAGCCCAGGGGTCCAGACTGGCACTCATCGGATCCCGCTCCGGGCGAAGCCCTGGACGAAGTAGCGCTGGAAGACCAGGAACAGGACCACCATCGGGGCCACGTTGATCAGAGCGAAGGCCATCGTGCCGCCGTAGTCGGAGCCGAACTGTCCCTGCAAATACAGCAGCCCGATGGGGAGGGTGAAGAGCGAGTTCTCCTTGAGCGCGATCAGCGGCCAGGCGAAGTCGTTCCACGACGCCAGCAGCGTCATGAAGAACAGCACCGCCAGCAGCGGTTTACAGAGCGGCAGGACCACGTACCAGAAGATCCGCAGGTGCCCGGCGCCGTCGATGCGGCCGGCCTCGATCAGGTCGCGGGGGATGGCGAGCATGAACTGCCGGGCCAAGAAGATGCCGAACGCCGAGGCGGCCGTGGGCAGGATGACCGCCCAGTAGCTGCCGTAGATGCCGAGCTCGGTGACCAGCTGGAACAGCGACACCATGATCACCTGCACCGGGATCATCAGGGTCGAGAGCGCGAGCAAGAACAGCCCGCTGGCGCCGCGGAACCGCAGGTGGGCGAACGCGTACCCCGCGAGGAGGCTGGCCGTGACGGTGATCAACGAGACGACCAGGGAGATCGCGATCGAGTTCCCCAGCCAGGTCACCACTGGGTAGGTGTCCAGCACCCGCTGGAAGTTCTCCAGGGTGAGGGTCCGGGGCCACAGGCGGAGCGCCCCGCCGAGCAGCTCGGCCCGGGACGAGAAGGCCACCACGACCATCCAGTAGAGCGGGAACACCATCACCGCACTGATCACGAGGGCGGCGGCCAGCCGAAGGCCCCGGAAGGTACGGGGGCGGCGGCGGGTGGTCGGGCGGTCCGAGGCGACGGAGGTTGTGGGAGTCGCGGTCTGGGTCATCGGTTCTCCTCAGTCGACCAGGTCACGGGTGCGGCTGGTGCGCCACTGTAACACCAGGCTCGACGGCGCCGAACTGCGCATCAGCCAGCTGATGCCAACCGCCAGTGGCGAGCTCGGCGTCGTGCCGATGCCGCCGCCAGGGTCCTGAACCCCCGGTCCTGCTCGCACCGGCCCGGCCGGCGACGAGGCTGACC
>JBBQAB010000243.1:0-6681 GCA_038198385.1 Propionibacteriales bacterium | reverse complement strand
GCGCCTGGCCGAGGTGCCGGTCGGCGGGCTGGTCGAGCTGCTGGCCGACGATCCGGCTGCCGCCCCGGACCTGGCCGCGTGGTGTCGGATGCGCGGGCAGACCCTGGTCGAGTCCGACGCACCGCGCTTCCTCGTGCGCCGGGTCTAGCCGTACGGGCCCGGGCGACGAAGCACCCGGACACAGAGAACGAGCCCCCTGCCCCCGGACTCGGTGGGGGCAGGAGGCTCGCACGTCAGGGCGGAGCCGTGGCCGGCTCCGCGGTGCGGCCCGGGTCAGACCCGGGCGCTGTCGGTCAGTGGTAGCTGTCGCCGCAGGCGCAGGAGCCGGTGGCGTTGGGATTGTCGATCGTGAACCCCTGCTTCTCGATGGTGTCGACGAAGTCGATGCTCGCGCCCATCAGGTAGGGAGCGCTCATCCGGTCGGTCACCACGTTGACGCCGTTGAAGCCCTTGACGACGTCGCCCTCGAGCTGGCGCTCGTCGAAGAAGAGCTGGTAGCGCAGGCCGGAGCAGCCACCGGGCTGGACGGCGACACGGAGCGCGAGATCGTCGCGGCCCTCGCCCTCGAGCAGCGCCTTGACCTTGGCGGAGGCACCGTCGCTGAGCAGAACGCCGTCAGCCACGGCGGGGGCCTCGGCCGGCGCGGTGTCGGTGGAGGCAAAAGTCTGGTCGGTTGCCGTCATAGTGATCTCCCATGGTGTGGACGAAGTGAGAGGGCCTGGGTCGGACCCGTGGTCACAACCGCGTGCTGCCAGCAGCTATTCCCACGGGATCGGCCTCGACCTCCTCCCCCAGTGTAAAGGGGGCGGGAAGCGGGTCCAAACAAGTGAACGAGACGGTCCCGGTCACCACCGCCAGGAACGGGCCACCCGCCGGGCGAGCGCCCCGAGCTCCTCGGCCCCGACGTCGCCCCCGCTGGGCTGGTCGAGGCTGGACTCACGGACCGCGTACGCAGCCTCGACCCCCATGGTGCGCATCTCGCGCGACCCGATGACGACCTCACCGGCCACCACCACGCACGGGCTGAGGGCCGCGCTCGCGGTGGCGGCCGCGGCGGCCACGACACCCCCTCCCCGACGGGCGAAGTCGAAGACCCAGCACCCGGTCAGCACCAGGTCGAGGCGCCGCAGGTCAGCGTCGGCCAGGGCCACCTCGGGACCCGTGGCCAGGCGACCGCCGAGGGCGAGCACGGCCAGGCCGAGACCACCGGCGGCGCCCGCCCCCGGCGTACCCAGCACCTCCGGACCAGCAAGCCGGGCCAGCCGCTCCAGGGCCGCGTCGACCGCCAGCATCTCCTCCGAGGCCGCGCCCGCTGTCCGACCGACCAGGGACGTGATGCCCCGCAGTCCGCACAGCGGCTGGGTGAGCTGACCGGCCGGGACCACGCCCACCAGCTCGGTGGTGCCCAGCCGGTCCCGGACCGGAGCCAGGTTGAGGCGCCCCAGCCCGAGCAGCCCCCGGGCCCCCCGCTCCAGGCTGACGTCGGCCTCGGCCCCCAGGGCTGCGAGCAACCCGGCTCCCCCGTCGTGGACGGGGAGCCCGGCCAGGTCCAGGTAGACGCGCGCGGGCCCTGGCCCGGCCAGCACCCCGCCGAGGGCCTCGCCGAGGGCCCGCGAGGAGGCGTCGTAGAGCTCCCCCGGTGGGGCCACGGCCTCCACCCCGGCCCCGCGTACGGCGTCGCCCCGGTCCCCGACAAAGGTCATGACCGGACCGGGCCCCGCCCGGGTGTGCATGGGCGCCCCCCACCGGTCCGACAGCGACCGCAGGAACCCTGCGCCTGCCTCGCCGACGGGGACGACCTGCAGGTCGGACCCGGACCACGCCTGCGCCAGCACCGCACCCGCGGCAGCCGAGCTGAGGGCGCCGATCGCGTCGCTGGCCACCAGGACCCGCACGATGTCTCCCCTCCGGCCCGGCCGGACGCCGGTGACGTTGGTCATCGTAGGGACCTCGGCCCGGCGGAGCGTCCGCGCTGCCCACGGACCTCGGGTTGCGCAGACACCTCGCCGGCCGGTGGCGCCAAAGGGACCGGGCTAGATTGTCCGGGTGACCACCACTCCTGCGCGCCCGGGCGCCAGTCCCGGCACACCGTTGTCACTCTTCGTCCTGGGCAAGGGCGCCGACCCCCGCTCCGAACGCGGCGTCGAGTGCCCCGGGGACCTGCCCCCGGCGTCGGATCCCGCCCTGGTCGAGCGTGCCCGTCGCGCGAAGGCGGCGCTGGGTGACCGGCTGTTCGTGCTCGGCCACCACTACCAGCGCGACGAGGTCATCCAGTTCGCCGACGTCACCGGGGACTCCTTCAAGCTGGCCCGGGAGGCGGCGGCCCGCCCCGAGGCGGAGTTCGTCGTCTTCTGCGGCGTGCACTTCATGGCCGAGTCCGCCGACATCTTGACCTCGGCCGCGCAGCAGGTCATCCTTCCCGACCTCGCGGCCGGCTGCTCGATGGCCGACATGGCCCGACTGAGCCAGGTCGAGGACTGCTGGGACGCCCTCGCGGACGCCGGCATCGCCGGGCAGACCGTCCCGGTGACCTACATGAACTCCTCAGCCGACATCAAGGCCTTCTGCGGCCGGCACAGCGGCGCGGTCTGCACCAGCTCGAACGCAAAGTCGGTCCTGGCCTGGGCGTTCGAGCGGGGCGAGAAGGTGCTGTTCCTGCCCGACCAGCATCTCGGGCGCAACACCGCCGTCCTGGAGATGGGTCTGAGCCTGGAGGACTGCGTGGTCTTCGACCCGCACCGCCCCAACGGCGGCCTCACCACCGAGGATCTGCAGCGGGCCACTATGATCCTCTGGAAGGGTCACTGCTCGGTCCACGGTCGCTTCACCCCGCAGGCCGTGGACGACGTCCGGGCGCAGATCCCCGGCGTCCAGGTCATCGTGCACCCCGAGTGCCAGCACGAGGTCGTCCTCAAGGCCGACCAGGTGGGGTCGACCGAGTACATCATCAAGGCTGTGGAGAAGGCACCGGCCGGCTCCAAGTGGGCAGTCGGGACCGAGCTGAACCTGGTGAAGCGGCTGGCCGCAGCCCACCCGGAGCAGGAGATCGCCTTCCTGGAGAAGCACGTCTGCTACTGCGCCACCATGAACCGGATCGACCTCCCGCACCTGGTCTGGGCGCTGGAGAACCTGGCGCAGGGCCACGTCGTCAACCAGATCACGGTCGATCCCGACACCGCCCGGTACGCCAAGGATGCCCTGCAGCGAATGCTCGACCTGCCGGGTGAGACCGCGAAGGACTGAGCCCGAACCAGCCGGGCCCACCCCGCGATCTTCGCGGGGTGGGCACGGGTCTGCTCGGCCGAGCGGGAGCAGAGTGGCTGGGTGGGGGTCTGCGCCCCCGGGGTCAGCCGGGAATCAGGCCCTCGTCGGACTCGCGGAGCATGGCCTCCACCTCAGCCAGGCTGGAGTCGGTGGACGGCAGGATCAGGTCGGAGTCGGTGAGCTCGTCGTCGGGGACCTGCGTCCCCACCGCGCGGACCCGGTCGTGCAGAGCCTCCAGTGCCGCCGCGAGCGCATCGCCGTCCCCGGCGCGGACGGCCTGCTCTACCTGGTCGTCGATGGCGTTCAGGCTAGTCAGGGCCTCCTCGGGCACCTTCCACTGACCCTCGTTCAGAATCCGGAGAATCACCGGAGCTCCTCGGGGTTGGGCTGCCCCTGGGCCTGCGTGCCGAAGGCGGGCGGCTGGTGGGGGGTCGCGGACTGGTCGGGCTGGGCGGCTGTCTCCTGGCCCGCCGTCCCGCCCGTGATCGCCGGTGCGGCCGCCGCCGGACCGGCACCGAGCGACGACTTCATCCGGGACAGCTCGTTCTCCACGTCGGAGGTGGAGGCCAGCTGCTCGAGCTCGAGGGTGATGTCGTCCTTGGTCGAGCCTGTCGGGTCGTCGAGGGCGCCGCTGGCCAGCAGCTCGTCGATCGCACCGGCCCGGGCCTGCATCTGGGCCGTCTTGTCCTCGGCGCGCTGGACCGCCAGCCCGACGTCGCCCATCTCCTCGCTGATCCCGGAGAAGGCCTCCCCGATCCGGGTCTGGGCCTCGGCGGCGGAGTAGGTCGCCTTGATGGTCTCCTTCTTGGTCCGGAAGGCGTCCACCTTGGCCTGAAGCCGCTGGCTCGCCCGGACGAGCTTCTCCTCCTCGCCCTGCAGCTGCGCGTGCTGGACCTGCAGGTCGCTCAGCTGCTGCTGGATCCCGGAGCGACGGGTCAACGCCTCGCGGGCGAGATCCTCACGGCCCACCTCGAGCGCCTTCTGAGCCTGCTGGGTGAGCTTGTCCGCCTGGGTGCTCAGACCGTTGGCCTGGAGCTCGATCCGCTTCCGGCTGGTAGCGACGTCGGCCACGCCGCGCCGGACCTTCTGGAGCAGCTCGAGCTGACGCTGGTAGGAGTAGTCGAGGGTCTGACGCGGGTCCTCGAGCTTGTCCAGCGCCTTGTCGGTCTTGGCGCGAAAGATCAGGGACATGCGCTGAAAAATGCCGCTCATGAGTGCTCTGCTGGTCCTTCCAGTAACTCCGGGTCCGCGGGTGCGGGTGATGCCAGGCTCCTACCGTAGCCCCGTCGGGGAAGGCACGAACAGGCGCGGCTTCCTCTCACGGGGCTCTCTCAGGGTTCAGCCTGGGGACTACGGTCGCCACAGCGGCGCCTGAGCCGGGTGCGGCGACCGGTCTGATGGCCCGCGTTCGCCATCGGGGTTGATCCCCTGAGACTATTGAGGGTCTGCGCACCACCGACCGTTCGCCACACCCGCACCACCGACCGTTAGCCACCCGCACCATTGAGAGGCATTTGTGGCCCTTTTCCGCCGGAACGAGCCCGCCGCACCCTCGTCGGCCCCCACTGTCGGACCGTCGACGCCCGGAGCCAAGAAGGACCGGCCGACACCGACCCGCAAGGAGGCCGAGGCCGCCCGTCGTCAGCGGGTCACCCAGACGCTGACGAAGAAGGAGTCGCGGGCCATGGCCAGCCAGCAGAGCCGCTCCCAGCGGATGCGCGCCCTGAACCAGCGGGAGGCGACTCCGGAGAAGGCCCTGATGCGCGACTACGTCGACGCCCGCTTCAGCCTGGGTGAGTTCCTGCTCCCCAGCCTGGTCGTCGTATTGGCCCTGAGTTTCCTCAGCAGCATCTGGCCGGCGGTCACCTCGGTCAGCGTCATCTTGATGTACGCCATGATCCTGGCCGTCCTGTTCGACGGGTTCCTGCTCTGGCGGGGCTTCAAGAAGGTCCTGGCCGAACGGCTCCCCCGCTCCTCGACCCGCGGCCTGCTGATGTACGGGATGAACCGGGCCATCCAGATCCGCCGTTTCCGGATGCCGCGTCCGCGGATCAAGCGCGGCGAGGTCTACTGAGGGCGGCCAACAGCGACGGCGGGTAGTCCCACGGGCTCCCCCCGGCGCAGAAACTGTCAGCGCCAGGCGCTTGACTGGTCCGAGCAGAACACTCGGACGAGGAAACGGCGGAGACAGGCATGGAGTTCAGGTATCTCGGGCGCAGCGGGCTCAAGGTCTCAGAGATCAGCTACGGCAACTGGGTCACCCACGGGTCCCAGGTGGAGGCCGATCAGGCAACCGCCTGCGTCCGCGCGGCTCTCGAGGCCGGCATCACGACGTTCGACACCGCCGACGGCTACGCCAACGGCAAGGCCGAGGCGATCCTCGGGGACACCCTGGCCGGCGAGCGCCGGGAGAGCCTGGAGATCTTCACCAAGGTCTACTTCCCCACCGGTCCGGGCGGACCGAACGACACCGGTCTCTCGCGCAAGCACATCCAGGAGTCGGTGAACGCCTCCCTCCGGCGGCTCAAGACCGACTACGTCGACCTCTACCAGGCCCATCGGTTCGACCACGAGACCCCGCTGGAGGAGACGATGACGGCCTTCGCCGACGTCGTCCGGGCCGGCAAGGCCCTCTACATCGGGGTGAGTGAATGGACGCCGGACCAGCTGCGGGACGGGCACGCCCTGGCCACCGAGCTGGGCTTCTCCCTGGTGTCGAACCAGCCGAAGTACAACGCGCTCTACCGCATTATCGAGCCTGAGGTCGTGCCGACCTGTCGGGAGCTCGGCATCAGCCAGGTCGTCTTCTCCCCCATCGAGCAGGGCATCCTGACCGGGAAGTACAAGCCGGGCGCACCGCTGCCGGAGGGCTCGCGCGCGCTGGACGAGCAGGGCGGCGGAGCTCAGTTCATCAAGGGCCTGCTGACCGAGGAGACCCTGACCCGGGTGCAGACGCTCGCCCCGATCGCGGAGGCCCAGGGACTGTCCATGGCCCAGCTGGCGGTGGCGTGGGTGCTGGCCAACGACAACGTGGCCACGGCCATCACCGGCGGCTCCCGGCCGGAGCAGGTCACCGACAACGCCGCCGCCGCCGGTCACCGGCTGTCACCCGAGACGCTTTCCGCCATCGACCTGGCCCTGGGCGACAGCGTCAACGCCGATGGTTCGACGGTGGGCGACGCGTCGCCGGTCACCCGGCTGACCTGATGAGCTGGCACTGGGTCCCGGACCGGCAGCCCGAGGACGGTTCCGAGATGGGCGGGGACCACCCGACCCAGGGTGAGGCCGAGACCTGGCTGGGCGAGTTCTTTCCGGACCTGGTCGACGCAGGCGTGACCGCGGTCAGCCTGTACGAGGCCGACCGGAAGGTCTACGGGCCGATGAGCCTGTCCCCCGAGGCCTGAACTCGCTGGGCAG
>JBBQAB010000242.1:0-2570 GCA_038198385.1 Propionibacteriales bacterium | reverse complement strand
ATCGAGCGCGGACGACCATCCATGATGACCTCTTCCTCCACCCCGAGCACGGGTGCTGGCGGGCTGACGAACCATGATCATCAGACCCGGTGCGCTCATCGTCGGCGACCGGGGGCTAGCACACAAGAGGGGGCGAGTGCCAGCCCCGCCTGCAGGGCGGCCCGGCGGTGAGCGAGCTCACGTCTGCGACGTGCTCCTCAGCGCTGAGGCGGCCGCGGCCCCGCGCCCGCCGTGACCTCCGGCAGCCGGATCTCGGCCTTCAGGCTCCACCCCGGACCGCCGTCGAGCAGCTCGACCTCGCCGCCGGCCCGCAGCGTCAGCTCCCGCACGATGGCCAGCCCCAGCCCGAAGCCGCCCGAGTCACGGGCACGGGCGTCGTCGAGCCGGGTGAAGCGCTCGAAGACCCGCTCCCGGTCGGCGCCTGCCACCCCCGGACCGTCGTCGGAGACGCCGAGCCGGACCCGGCCCGCTGCGGTCGTCACCGAGAGCTCGACGGCGGAGGCGGCGTGCCGGACGGCGTTGGCCACCAGGTTGTCCACCGCCCGCCGGAGCTCCTCCCGGTCGGCCCGGACCCACACCGGGCCCGCCGCCTCGCCCACCCGTACGGGCACCCGGTCCTCGGCGTGCTCGCCGGCCACCTCCGCCAGCAGCCCGGCCACGTCGACCCGGGTCGGGTGGGTGGGACCGGGGGCCCCGGCGTCGGCCCGGGCCAGCAGCAACAGACCCTCCACCAGCACCGACAGCCGCTCCACGTCCACCAGCAGGTCCGCCGGGAGGTCGCCCCCCTCCCCCAGCCGCTCCGCCACCTCCAGCTGGGTCCGCAGGCTCGCCAAGGGGCTCCGCAGCTCGTGCGCGGCGTCGGCTACGAAGGACCGCTGCCGGGCCCGGGTGGCGGCCAGCCGGTCGAGCATGGTGTTCAGGGTGACCGCCAGCGCCCGGATCTCGTCAGCGGCGACCGGAAGCGGGAGCCGCTCGTCGCGGGCCGCGCCGCTGATCCGCTCGGCTCCGACACGCAGCTCCTCCACCGGGCGCAGGGTGCGGCCGATCACCCGCCAGGCGATCGCGGCGAGCCCGATCAGCAGCACCGGGAAGGTGAGGAGCAGCGCGTTCCGCAGCGCCGCCCGGCTGGCCAGCACGTCACCGACCGGGAGGGCCGACACGACACTGACCCTGCTGCCGGCCGGACCGGCCGTCACCGCCCGGACCCGCAGCGGACCCGACAGCCCGAGCCGGGCCCCGTCGATGACCACCGGCTGCCCCGCCAGCGCCCGCTCCAGCTCGTCGGCCGCCAGCATGGGGACGAGCCGGTCGGCGGTGGCCGAGCCACCCACGACCCGTTGCTCGGCGTCGACCACCTGGACCACCTGGGCCCCCGAGACCGGGACGGGTGCGGGCAGCCGGTCGGCCTCGACCAGGGCGGCCACCTCCCGGGCGCTGCCGAGGGCCTCGTTGTCCAGGGTGCGGTTGACCGCGTAGGTCAGGGCGCCGTAGAAGGCGACCCCGCCCAGGGCCAGGGCCAGCGCCACGCCGGTCACCCCGATCACCAGCAGCCGGGCCCGGAGGCTCATCCGCCACAGTCGGCTCACCGGGACGCCAGCGGGCTCACGGCACCAGCTTGTAGCCGGCCCCGCGTACGGTGACCAGCCGTTCCCCGCCGATCTTGCGACGCAAGTAGCCGGCATAGACCTCCACGGCGTTGGGAGCCACGTCGGCCGCGCTGTCCCAGACGTGGTCCAGCAGCTCGGCCTTGCCGATCACTCGGCCGGCGTTGCGCATCAGGTACTCCAGCAGCACGAACTCCCGGGGGGTGAGCTCGACCGGTCTGCCCTCCACCAGCACCTCGCGGGCGGCCGGGTCGAGGGTGATCCGCCCGACCCCCAGTACGGCGGGACGGGCCACGACACCCCGCCTGAGCAGGGCCCGGATCCGGGCGAGCAGGACCACGAAGGAGAAGGGCTTGGTCAGGTAGTCGTCGGCCCCGTCGTCGAGAGCGTCGGCCTGGTCGTGCTCACCGTCCTTGGCCGAGAGCATCAGCACGGGCACCCAGTGCCGCTCGGCCCGCAGCCGTCGCACCACCTCGTACCCCGACAGACCGGGCAGCATCACGTCCAGGACCACGACGTCGAAGTCGCCGGAGCGGGCGAGCTGCAGTCCCTGCGTCCCGTCGGGAGCGGACTCGACCACGAAACCCTCCGCCATCAGCCCCCGGCGCAGCGCAGCCACCAGTCGCTCCTCGTCGTCGACCAGCAGCACCCGCATTCCCCCAGCCTGACACGGGCCGTCGTCCCGGGCGGCGGCAGTTGCAGAGCCCGCGGCCCGTCGTGCGGCCGTCGTCGACCGGGGGCCCACGGCGACCGGACTCAGCGTTCGCACAGCGGAGCCGACAAGAATGAGCCCATGTCCTTCTTTGCCTCCAAGCCGGTCCTGCGTTGGTCGGCCCCCCTCGCCCTGCTCGTGGTGGTCGGCGCCTCGGGCCTCGTGGCCGCCACGGCCACCGCTGACAACAAGTTGCCCGATCGGACGGCCGAGCAACTTCTCGTCGACCTCCAGCAGGCCAAGGTCGACGGCCT
>JBBQAB010000241.1:0-3332 GCA_038198385.1 Propionibacteriales bacterium | reverse complement strand
GTCACCTGCGAGAGCGGGTAGCCCGCGTTCAGCATCTGGGTCCGGACCAGGTGGGTGCCCAGGTCACGGTCGCCGAGGGAGAACCAGGTCGGCTCGACCTGGTAGCCCCGCAGCTCCTCCATCACGCGCCAGCTCTCGTCGAGCCGACCCCAGCCACGGACGTCGTCCCCGCCGCCGCCGAGGGTGTACATCATCGTGTCCAGGTCAGGACAGATTCGCATCCCGTGCAGGGTGATGTCGTCGGCCGTGTTGCCCACCACGGTGAGGTCGGCGTCCGGGAAGGCCCGGATCGCACCCAGGGTGAACGTGGAGCCGCCGACACCGCCGGCGAGGATGACGATCTGCACCGGCCCAGTCTTCCATCCTCCCGAGGGCCGGCCCACCGCTGCGTCCGGTCCGCCGCGGGTCCGCCGGGTCCAGAGGAACGTGGGCCGGCGGGGCTACGCTGCTGGCGTGCAGAGCCTGCGGAACGCTCGGGAACCAGCCGCTTTCGTGGCCCTCGCGGGCGTCGCCCTCAACCTGGCCGGCGTGGCGGTGGGTGTGGTCGACGTCGCGAGCCGCGTCCCCGGCGGGTTGCCCGTGGCCGCGTTCGGGCTGGGTGTCCGGGCCTCCGACACGCTGGGTCTGGCCGTCCTCGCCGTCCTCGTCATCCTCTGCCACCACCCCGCGCCCACCCCGCGGGCCCGGGCACTGACCGTGGCCGCCCTGGCGGCGGCCCTCCTGTCCCTGCTGGTGGGCGTGGTCCTGCTGGTCGTGGCCTTCACCGTTGGCCGGGGCGTCGGGGCCGCCGACCTTCTGCTGGTGGTGTCGGGACTCGTGGTGCCGGCCCTCGCCGTGGGTGTGCTGGCCCTCCTCAGCCGTACGCCCGTCGCCGCCGCCGACCCCGACCGCGCTGCCCTCGATTCCGCCCGCGACCGCGCCGCTGGGCGCGACGCCGTGGGCTCCGCCGCGTCCGCGGAGCCCACGCCGGACCCGGCCCGGCAGCCGACCTGGGAGCCCGGCGCCGCGTCGGGAGCGGCCTGGCTGACCGCCGGGGCCGCGGCCGCGGGCGACTTGCCCGTCGGCTGGGGTCGACCCGGTGAGAGCGCCGGCTGGCAGCCCACTCCCGGCCCGGGCCGATCCGCCACCCCGGAGCTGAGCGCGGCGCCGGGCTCGGGTGCCGACCTGACGGCACCGATCTCGACGCCGACCGCCCCGTCCGCCCCGCCCCACCCCTGGGCCGTCGACTCGGGACCGGACTCGGGATCGGGTTCGGGCTCGAGCTCGGGGCCGACCCCGCCGCCCGCCGGGGGGCGCTGACCCCGACCTCGCCGCCCGCTGGGGGGCGCTGACCCGCCGCCGCCTCCGGTCCGGCGCGCCGCCCGCACGGTGCCTCGGCCGTGGCCCAGGACCGCAGCGCCCGGCTCCGGCCGGGTGGCGAAGGTGCCCGCGTAGATTGCTTGACCAGGGGGGTCGTGCTCTACGCGGATTGTGCTGCGGCACCGTACGGCAGGGGTCGACCCCCGGTCGTCGAGGAAGGCCAATATCTCTCCCGCACTTGACGCACGTACCCCTCAAGGCATGTAATTTCATCACTGTCATTTGCAGTGGACCGGTCTTTCGGGTGGCCGCCTTCAGGGGTTGCAGCTCGGGCTGACGGTTTCGGCGACGGGGGGCGCCGCCGTAGTCGACCGGCCTGCCGCAAAAGACGCCCTGCCGGCCCCGACCCGCGAAGTCGAGTCTGGTGGGACCACACACATGCGGGGTCGAGGAGGCAGGCAATGCAGGAACTCATGTTGCTCGAGGACGAGGGTGCGCTGGGCTGGCAGGAGCGGGCGCTCTGCGCCCAGACCGATCCGGAGGCGTTCTTCCCCGAGAAGGGCGGCTCCACGAGAGAGGCCAAGAAAGTCTGTCTGTCCTGCGACGTCCGGGGTGATTGCCTGGAGTACGCCCTGTCCAACGACGAGCGGTTCGGCATCTGGGGTGGCCTGAGCGAGCGGGAGCGCCGCAAGATCAAGAAGCGCGCAGTCTGAGCGCACCTGGGGCCCGGCCGACGATCTCGCGATCTGAGCCATCTCGCCTAAAGTAGGGCCCGCCCAGCCGGACCGTTCCGACGTCGGCGTCCGGTCCTGGGCCGCCCGTCAGCGGTCCGCCCGGGTGAGGACGAGGGCCACGACCGTCGTGACCGCTCACCGAGAGCCGGCAGGGGTTGCTCCGCAGTCATGGACAGTCAGGGCGGTACCTTCGGCGGTCGGCACGGCGACCCGTACGAGTGGTCGCAACTGCGCCCCCCGGCCGCTGCGGGCGCCGACCCGTCCGACAACCCGTGGGCCTGGGCCGACCAGCCCGACGCGCCGGCGGGCCGGGCGGACGTGTCCGCCGCCGACGTCACGGCGGTGCTGGTCACCTTCGACGCGGCCCGCTGGCTGCCGGCCACGCTCGCTGCGCTCGGGCGGCTCCAGGACCGGCCCCGACGTCTGGTCGCCATTGACAACGACAGCAGCGACGCCACCCGTACGCTGCTGGAAAGGGCCCGTGACCAGGGCATCCTCGACGCGGTCTACCCGGGGGAGCGGGACCACGGCTTCGGCCGGGCGGTGCAGTCGGCCCTCCGGCAGGACCGCGGAGCCGCGGGACCAGGGAGCAGGACCCTTCCCGCCGCCGGACCCCCGCCCGAGGAGCCCGGCCCCGGCCCCCGGGCCTCGACGGACCAGCGCTGGCTCTGGCTGCTGCACGACGACGCGGCTCCGGCGCCGGACACGCTGCACCGGCTGCTCGTGCACGTGCTCGCCGATCCCCGGATCGACATCACGGGGCCCAAGCTGCTTCTGCCCCGACGCCGCCAGACCGGCCAGCAGATCAGCGAGGTCGGCACCAGCATCTCCGGTACGGGGAGGCGCGAGCTGCAGCTGGAGGCCGGGGAGATCGACCAGGGTCAGCGTGACCAGCCGCAGCCAAGGCTGGGGGTCTCCACCTGTGGGCTGCTGGTCCGCACGGCGGTCTGGCAGGACCTGGACGGGCTCGACCCGGCCATCCCGGTCTTCCGGGACGGGGTGGAGTTCGGCTGGCGCGCCCATCTCAACGGCTACCGGGTGGTCACCACCCCCGCGGCCGAGATGACCCACCGACAGGTCGGTCGGGCGGGTCTGCGTCCGCGAGGTCTCACCGGGCGTCGTCCCGCCCGACTCGACCGCCTGCTCGGGATGACCGTCGTGGGGGGGGGGGGGGCGGCGGCGCGGGGGGGCCGGGGGGGGGGGGGGTGGGGGGGGGGCGGGCCGCGGGGGGGCGGGGGGGGCGCGGGGGGGGCGCGGGGCCGGCGGGGGGCCGCCGCGCGGGGGGGGGGGGGGGGGGGG
>JBBQAB010000240.1:0-3970 GCA_038198385.1 Propionibacteriales bacterium | reverse complement strand
TCCCGCCGAAGGACGTTCCATGACGAACCGACTCCCACGACCCCGCCTGCCCCTCCCCCGGATGGTCGCTGCGCTGCTCAGCGCCCTGGCCCTCTGCGCCGGGCTGCTCCTCGCCCCCGCCCCTGCGGCGCTGGCGGTGAGCCAAACGGTGACCAACACTGCACACCTGGACTTCCTGCTCGACACCGTCACCCCGCCGTCCACGACCGGCCACACGACGTACAAGCAGGACAGCCGGCCCACGCTCACCATGCCCTGGACCTACGCCGACGCGCGCCCGGGTGGTACGTTCGCCCGGGTCGGGGGCGGCGGGCCGCCGGACCCCGTGACCGGTTACTACCTGCAGGGTGCGTTCAACTCCGACGACGTGGCCCGGGCGGCCGTGGTCTACCTGCGCCACTGGCAGCAGACCGGAGACCGGGGGAGCCGGACCAAGGCGTACGAGCTGCTGCGGGCGGTCGCCTACTTCCAGACCACCACCGGCAAGAACCGGGGCCAGGTCGTGCTCGGGATGCAGCCCGACGGCACGCTCAACCCGAGCGCCAAGCCGGTCGAGCTCCCCAACCCGTCGGACTCCGGCCCGAGCTACTGGCAGGCCCGGACGATCTGGGCCCTGGGGGAGGGTTACGCCGCCTTCGCCAGCGACGACCCGGCCTTCGCCTCCTTCCTGCAGGACCGCCTGCAGCTCTCGGTGGGGGCGCTGAACCGCCACGTGCTGAACGCGTACGGTCGGCACCAGGTCAGCGACGGCCGGCGCGTACCGGCCTGGCTGATCGTGAACGGTGCCGACGTCAGCGCCGAGGCAGCGCTGGGCCTGTCGGCCTACGTGGCCGCCGCCCCGCACGACCGCACCGCCCGTACGGCGCTGCGCCAGCTGCTTGAGGGGGTGGCCGAGATGGCCACCAGCCGCACCTCCTGGCCGTACGGGGCGATCCTGCCCTGGGCGGAGTCGCGCTCCCTGTGGCACGCCTGGTCCTCGCAGATGGCCGGGTCGCTGGCCCGTGGCTCCGCGGTGCTGAACCGTCCCGACCTGCTGCGCCCTGCGGTCACCGAGGCGGTCTCCTTCGACCCGACGCTGATCACGGCCAACGGTCCAGACAACGCCTGGCTCCCGACCCCGGTGGACACCACGCAGATCGCGTACGGCATCGACTCCCGGGTCCAGAACCTGCTGGCAACCGCTGACGTCGCGCACCTGTCCGGGCTGCGCAGCCTGGCCGCCATGGACGCGGCATGGTTCTTCGGCGCCAACCGCGCCGGAGCCGCCATGTACGACCCGGCGACGGGCGTGACCTTTGACGGTCTCGCCGCAGACGGGACCGTCAACCGCAACAGCGGGGCGGAGTCCACCATCCACGGGCTGCTGACCATGCTGGCCTTGGACGCCCATCCGGGCGTCCGGTCCCAGGCCGTGGCCTGGAACCGGATCTTCGCTCACTGGTCGGTCTAGGTGTTCTGGGACTCCCAGGTCAGACCCTGGGACTCGGTGCTGCCCTGCGAGCTGCCGGGGGTGGCGGCGTTGATCGTGTAGGTGATCTTGTAGGTCTTCGAGGCCGAGCCACCGGGAGGAGCGAAGGTGCCGAAGCCGTTACCGAAGTTGGTGTAGGTGGTGGCGAAGGCGGCCAGGGTGCCGGTGAACGTATTGGCCGCTCCGGCGTCGACGGCGAAGCCGGTGCAGCTGGCGAAGCTGCCGCCGGTGCCCTGCTCGACGACGAGGTCGGTATAGGTGTCGAGGGAGTTGGTGGCGGAATGGCCGCTGCCGTAGAGCTTGACCGTGGCGGCCAGCGAGCCGGTTGAGGTCACGACGATGCACTTGCTGCCGGTGGAGCCGGGCTTGAGCAGCGTGGCGGTGAACATCGCGGTGTTGGAGTCGTCGTCGGCGAGCGTCACCGTACCGGTCGACCAGTTGTTGGTCGGGTTGGTCGTCGTCGCCGTGAAGGCGGAGTAGGAGGCGTTCCAGACCATCGCCGCGCTCACGACGAGCGCGACCGGGACGGCCGACCACTTGGCGAAGGACCGAAGCCGGTTTGCGGCGATTTCATTCATGTGTATCTCCTCGTAGGCGGTGGTGCGCTCCCGCGAGGCGGTTGCCTGCGCGCTTCTTGATGTTGTTATCGGCCGGACTTGCCCCACCCTTAGAGCCATCCGGGTGATCCACAGCCGGGAACCGGCGAGCCCGGACCCGCCACCGGATGCCGCCCAGCGGGAAGCGGGTGGTGACGGCAGCGCCGAAGCAAGCTAAGGTTCGCGCCGACGGCATCCGAAAACGACGTGAAGGCGACCCTTTATCGCATGCCCGCCCATAGCGTCCATACCGGACGGCATCGTCGGATTGCGGCCCCGGTCGCAGCCCCGGCGATCCGCTATCCCGCCGCGCCGGCCGCCGAGGCGCCGCCGCGGCAGTCGGCCGGAGATGCCATCCGCTCGGCCGGGCGGCACCGTCACCCGCAGGACCGCCAGCCGCAGCACCGGCACCCCCAGAACAGCCGCCCGGGGGGCGGCCGTCCCGGACTGCCCGGCGGCCGGGCCGTTCCCCGGTGGGTCGCGATGGCGGGCCTGGTCGGTTTCTTCCTCCTTGTCGCCGTGGCCCAGGCACCGGCGGTGCAGCAGGGACGCGCCCTGGCCGGCATCCAGCACCGGGTGCTGACCGGCACGGCAGACTTCACCCCGGCCGCCCGGGCACTCTTCCAGGTCAGGGCTCCGAAGGCCCCCGACCCGCGGGTGCTCCTCGACCGGGCCAGTCGATCAGCCACCCGGGATCCGCGCTCGGCGGCACGCGTGCTCGCCGCTGCGACCTACCGGTGGGACGGCATCCAGTTCACCTGCCTCGACAGCCTGTGGACACGCGAGTCGCGGTGGAACTACCTGGCGCAAAACCGCAGCTCCGGCGCCTACGGCATCCCCCAGGCGCTGCCCGGCTCCAAGATGGCCAGCGTCGGCAGTGACTGGCGGACCAACCCGGTGACCCAGATCAAGTGGGGCCTGGGCTACATCAAGTCCCGCTACGGATCCCCGTGCTCCGCCTGGGGTCACTCACAGAGTCACGGCTGGTACTGACCGCTCAGCGCACGCGGTTCAGCGAGATCGCCGCCCATACCGCCTTGCCATCACCGGCCGGACGTACCCCCCAGCGCCCGGACAGCGTGGCGACCAGGTGCAACCCGCGGCCGCCCTCGTCGTCGGTCGAGGCGAGCCGCCGTCGCGGCAGGTGCCCGCTGGCATCGAACACCTCGACGTAGAGCATGGTCGCCGTCCGGCGTAGCACCAGCTCGACCGGGTTTCCCCCGTACAGCAGTGCGTTGGTGACCAGCTCGTTGACGACGAGACTCGCGGCGTCGGCCACCTCCCGGTCGAGCTGCCATCGGGGGAACAGCGCCAGGCAGAGCCGACGGACCAGCCGCACTGACCGGATGCCTCGTGGCACGGCCAGCCGCTCGACTTCGCCGCGGGCCTCGGGTGCCACCGGCAGCCGCACGAGCAGCAGGGCGACATCGTCGTCGAACCCGGCGGTGCCGCCCGCCTGCTGCAGCACGGCGTCGCACTGCATCTCCATGTCGCGGTGTGACCTGCCGAGCACGTCCATCAGCGTCGCGATGCCGGAATCGATGTCTGCCTCGCGGCGCTCCACCAGCCCGTCGGTATACATCGCCAGCTGGGCACCCGGGTCCAGGGTCAGCTGGTGCTCATCGAACACCCCGATGCCCACGCCGAGCGGTGCGCCGACCTGGATCGGCACCATCACGGTGGTGCCATCTGTCCGTACGACGATCGGCGGCAGGTGACCGGCGCTGGCCATGGTCACCACCTTGGAGGCGGGGTCGAAGACGGCGTAGGTGCAGGTGACGATCTGCTCGTCCTTCAGCTCGGCAACCAGCCCGTCGAGCTGTCCGAGCAGCTCGGCGGGCGGGATGTCGAGCCGGGAGTACGCCCGGATGGCGGTGCGCAGCTGGCCCATCACGGCCGCGGCGCG
>JBBQAB010000239.1:0-5800 GCA_038198385.1 Propionibacteriales bacterium | reverse complement strand
GATACAGGGTGTCGCCGTCGTAGAGCGCGTCGACGTCGATCTCCACCGCGTCGTCGAGGAAGCGGTCGACCAGCACCGGGTGGGCCGGGGAGACCTCGGTCGCCCGCTCGATGTAGGACGACAGGGTGCTCTCGTCGTAGACGATCTCCATCCCGCGCCCGCCCAGGACGTAGGAGGGGCGGACCAGGACCGGGTAGCCGATCTCGTCGGCGATCCGCTTGGCCTCCACGAACGACCGGGCCAGCCCGTGCTTGGGGGCGGGTAGGCCCTCCGCGGCCAGCACCTCGCCGAAGGCGCCCCGCTCCTCGGCCAGGTGGATGGCCTCGGGCGAGGTGCCCACGATGGGCACCCCGGCGTCCTTGAGCGCCTGGGCCAGGCGGAGCGGGGTCTGGCCGCCGAGCTGCACGATGACCCCGGCGACGGGGCCGGCCAGGGTCTCGGCGTGCACCACCTCGAGCACGTCCTCCAGGGTCAGCGGCTCGAAGTAGAGCCGGTCCGCGGTGTCGTAGTCGGTGGAGACGGTCTCGGGGTTGCAGTTGACCATCACCGTCTCGTAGCCCGCGTCCGAGAGGGCCATCGCGGCGTGCACGCAAGAGTAGTCGAACTCGATCCCCTGCCCGATCCGGTTCGGGCCGCTCCCCAGGATCAGCACGGCCGGCTTCTCCCGCGGCGCCACCTCGGACTCGGAGTCGTACGCGCTGTAGTGGTACGGGGTGGAGGCGGCGAACTCGGCGGCGCAGGTGTCCACCGTCTTGTAGACCGGCCGGACCCCCAGCGCCCAGCGCACGCCGCGCACGACGTCCTCGCCGAGGTGCCGCAGGGCGGCGACCTGGGCGTCGGAGAAGCCGTGCCGTTTGGCCCTCCGCAGCAGGTCCGCGGTCAGCTCCGGGGCGTCGCGCAGCTCGGCGGCCACCTCCAGCAGCAGCACCAGCTGGTCCACGAACCACGGGTCGATCCTGGTCGCCTCGAAGACCTGCTCCGGGGTGGCCCCGGCGCGCAGCGCCTGCAGGACAACACCGAGCCGGCCGTCGTGCGGCCGGGCCGCGATCCGGAGCAGCTCGTCCACGCTCTCGGTGATCGCACCGGTGTAGACGAACGGCGCCTTGGGGTCCTCCAGGCTGCGGAGCGCCTTGCCCAGCGCCTCGGTGAAGTTGCGGCCGATGGCCATGGCCTCACCGACGCTCTTCATGTGGGTGGTCAGCGTCGAGTCGGCCGAGGGGAACTTCTCGAAGGCGAACCGCGGGATCTTGACCACGACGTAGTCCAGGGTCGGCTCGAAGCTGGCCGGGGTCTGGCGGGTGATGTCGTTCGGGATCTCGTCGAGGGTGTAGCCGATGGCGACCTTGGCCGCGATCTTGGCGATCGGGAAGCCGGTGGCCTTGCTGGCCAGGGCGCTGGAGCGGGAGACCCGGGGGTTCATCTCGATCACGATCATCCGACCGGTGGCCGGGTCGACGGCGAACTGGATGTTGCAGCCGCCGGTGTCCACGCCGACGGCGCGGATGATGCCGATGGCCACGTCGCGCATCCGCTGGTACTCGCGGTCGGTCAGGGTCATCGCGGGAGCCACCGTGATCGAGTCGCCCGTGTGGACCCCCATCGGGTCCAGGTTCTCGATCGAGCAGATGATCACGACGTTGTCGGCTTGGTCGCGCATCACCTCCAGCTCGTACTCCTTCCACCCCGAGATCGACTCCTCGATCAGCACCTCGGTGGTGGGGCTGGCGGCCAGGCCGGCGCCCGCGATCCGGCGCAGGTCCTGCTCGCCGTGGGCGAAGCCCGACCCGACGCCGCCCATGGTGAAGCTGGGGCGGACGACGAGCGGGTAGCCCAGGTCCTCGGCGGCGGCGAGCACGTCGTCCACCGAGTGGCAGACCCGGCTCGCGGCCACCTCGGCCGGTCCGCCGGGGATCCCCTCCAGCGCCTCGACGATGGCCTTGAACTGCTGCCGGTTCTCGCCGCGCTGGATGGCCTCGAAGGACGCGCCGATCATCTCCACGCCGTACTTCTCGAGTACGCCGTTCTCGTGCAGCGCGACCGCCGCGTTCAGGGCGGTCTGACCGCCCAGGGTGGCCAGCAGGGCGTCGGGCCGCTCCAGGGCGATGACCTGCTCGACGAACTCGGGGGTGATCGGCTCGATGTAGGTCGCGTCGGCGAACTCGGGGTCGGTCATGATCGTGGCCGGGTTGGAGTTGACCAGGATCACCCGGATGCCCTCGGCCATCAGGACCCGGCACGCCTGGGTGCCCGAGTAGTCGAACTCACAGGCTTGGCCGATGACGATCGGGCCGGACCCGATGACCAGGACGGAGGAGATGTCGGTACGCCGTGGCATCAGTTGCTCCCGGTGCGGTGGTCGGCCATCACGTCGGTGAAACGGTCGAAGAGATAGCTGGCGTCGTGGGGGCCGGCGGCGGCCTCGGGGTGGTACTGCACGGAGAAGGCGAGGACCCGACCCTGGGCGTCACGGAGCTCCAGGCCCTCGACGACCTGGTCGTTGAGTCCGACGTGGCTGACCCGGGCCAGCCCGTACGGCGTCTCGGTCTCGCCCTCGAGCGGGGCGTCCACGGCAAACCCGTGGTTGTGCGCGGTGATCTCGACCTTGCGGGTGCCCAGGTCCATCACCGGCTGGTTGATACCGCGGTGCCCGTACCCCAATTTGTAGGTGTCGAACCCCAGCGCGCGGCCGAACAGCTGGTTGCCGAAGCAGATGCCGAAGTACGGGATCCGCGCCTCCAGCGTGGCCTGCAGGATCTCGACCGGACCCTCGGTGGCTCCGGGGTCGCCCGGGCCGTTGGAGAAGAAGACGCCGTCAGGCTCCAGCGCCGCGACGTCGGCGAAGCTCGCGGTGGCCGGGAGCACGTGCACCTCGATGCCGCGGCGCGCCATCTGGGTCGGGGTCATCGACTTGATGCCGAGGTCCAGCGCGACCACCCGGAAGCGCAGCTCGCCCTCGGCGGCGACGACGTACGCCGTCTCGGTGGAGACCTCGGCGGCCAGGCTGGCGCCGGCCATGCTGGGCTGGGCCAGCACCCGCTGCAGCAGGGCCTCGGGGTCGGTCTCGACGCTGGAGACCCCCACCCGCATGGCCCCGAGGTCCCTCAGGTGGCGGGTCAGGGCGCGGGTGTCGACATCGCACATGCCGACCACTCCCTGGGCCCTGAGCTCGGCGTCCAGGCTGCGACGGGAGCGCCAGCTCGACGGGACCCGGGCCGCGTCGCGGATGACGTAGCCGGCGACCCAGATCCGGCCGCTCTCGTCGTCCTCGTCGTTCCACCCGGTGTTGCCGATGTGCGGGGCGGTGGCGACCACGACCTGGCGGTGGTAGCTGGGGTCGGTGAGGGTCTCCTGGTAGCCCGACATCGCGGTGGCGAAGACCGCCTCGCCGAAGGTCTCACCCTCGGCTCCCAAGGCGTGGCCGTGGAAGGTGCGACCGTCCTCCAGCACCAGCAGCGCGGGGGGTCGGGAACCACGGGGGTCAGAAGGGGGCGCGCTTGACTCGGCAGCGAACATGACCGTCCTTTCCTGCCTCACTGGACAGGTCTTAAAGGTTGGTAGATCGCCCACGAGGCTATCAGTCCGAGACCCCCGCGCCGTCCAGCCGAGACGCCTCGTCGCGGGCCCGGACGTCCGCCTGTGGCCAACCTCACGCGACGACCTCGAACCCGTCTTCCGCAGGCTCCATAGCGATGCTATATACTTGTCTACAACAACCAGTTACCTCGTCCGTGACCCGCCTCGTGACCCCGTGCGAAAGACCTGCCGACGCTGATGACCCTCACCGCCACGCCTCCCACCGCCGCCCCGGTGGCCGCGCCACCCGCCCTGACCCACCGCCAGATCCTGGAGGTGATGACGGGGCTGCTGGCCGCGCTGTTCACCGCGCTGATCTCCTCGACGATCGTCTCGACCGCCCTGCCGACGATCATGTCGGACCTGCACGGCACCCAGCGTCAGTACACCTGGGTCATCACGGCCTCCCTGCTGGCCATGACCATCACCACCCCGATCTGGGGCAAGCTGTCCGACCTGTTCAACAAGAAGCTGCTGATCCAGATCTCGATCGTGCTGTTCGTCGCCGGCTCGATCGGCGCCGGCTTCTCCCAGACCGTGCCGCCAATGATGGCCTTCCGGGCCGTCCAGGGTGTCGCCATGGGTGGGCTCGTCGCCCTGGCCCAGTCGATCATGGGCTCGATCATCCCGCCCCGCCAGCGCGGTCGCTACAGCGGCTACATGGGCGCGGTGATGGCGGTCAGCACGGTCTCGGGACCGCTTCTGGGCGGGGTCATCACCGACAGCCTGAACTGGCGCTGGTGCTTCTTCGTGTGTGTCCCGCTGGCGGTCATCTCGCTGATCCTGCTGCAGATCACCCTGCACCTGCCGACCCGCCGTCGCCACGTCAGGATCGACTACCTGGGCGCCGTGCTGATCGCCATCGTTGCCGCCCTGCCGATGCTCTGGGTCACCTTCGCGGGAAGTGACTTCGCGTGGGTCTCGTGGAGCTCGGCCGCCTACCTGGGCGCCTTCCTGATCGCCGTGGTCCTCGCGGTGGTCACCGAGCTGCGGGTCAGCGAGCCGATGGTGCCGATCCGGGTGCTCCGCAACCGCACCACCCTGCTGATGATCCTGGCCGGCGTCGGGGTCGGCGTGGCCATGTTCGGGAGTGGCACCTTCCTCACCCAGTACTTCCAGCTCGCCGGCGGTTACTCCCCCACCCGGGCGGGCCTGATGACGATCCCGCTGATCATCGCCCAGATGGTCACCTCCACCGGTGGCGGCCTGCTCGTCAGCAAGACGGGTCGGTGGAAGCCTCTGATGGTGCTGGGGTCGGTGATGCTGGTCCTCGGTCTGGCCGGCATGTCCACGCTGGACCACACCACGCCCTACTGGCGGGTCGCCATCTTCATGGCCGTGATGGGGGTCGGTGTCGGCGCTCTGGTCCAGAACATCGTGCTCGCCGTCCAGAACACGGTCGACGTCTCCCAGGTCGGTGCCACGTCGGCCACCGTCTCCTTCTTCCGCTCCCTCGGCGGGGCGGTCGGGGTGGCCGTGCTCGGCGCCGTGCTGGCCAGCCACGTGACCACCGGTGTCGCGACCGGTCTGCGGGCCGCAGGCATCGCGACCAGCGGAAGCCAGACCGGGACGTTGGACCTGAAGGACCTTCCGGGCCCGGTCCGCGCGATCGTCCGGGCCGCGTACGGTGACTCGTTCGGGACGCTGTTCCTGATCGCCGCGATCGTCTCCGTCGTCACCCTGGTCGCGGTGTTCCTGGTGCGGGAGGTCCCGCTGCGCGACACCGTCGAACTGGCGCCCGCGGCGCCGATGACCACCGGTGAGACGGCTCTCGCCGAGGCCGGCACCACCGCGGCCGCCAACGGGTTCTCGGCCGACCCGGCCCGCCCGCTCCTGGGGCCCCCTCATGCTGCCCCGCAGGACCAGGCGCGGGCGGTGTCGTCGGACGCCGTACCGGTCCATGCCCGCGGTGGCTCCTCGGACGAGGACCATCCGGAGCGCCACCGCGCCGGAGCGGAGAGCTCCCCGACGGGGTCGCCGGCTTCAGGGTGGGACGACCCCACGCAGCGGCTGGCCGTCGCCGCACTCGACGTCCTCACCGCAGCCCAGGACCAGGCACGGCAGCACGTCGCCGCCTCGTCCGCCGGCCCGGACGAGGTCGTGGCCCTGATCGACGACCTGGGCACCCAGGTCGACCAGGCGCTCGGAGAGTTCCGGCGCCGGTTGGCTGAGGTTCCGATCCGGGTGCTGGCCGCTGACGGCGGCGCCTCGCTGGCCCAGGACGGCG
>JBBQAB010000238.1:0-7597 GCA_038198385.1 Propionibacteriales bacterium | reverse complement strand
GGACCCCGCAGGTGGTCCGGCCTGACCTGGTCCTGCGCGACCTGCTGGGCGCCCCGGAGCCGGTCGGGCCCGAGATCGCGCTGGGGCCGTGGGACGTCCGGGTGCTCACTGAGGTGGGGCAGGCGTAGCGATACCGTCGAACGGCGGGCGTCCCGGCCGCCACCCGGACGTGACGGCGGTCTTGACCGCGACCGACCCAGATGTCCACCGGGCTCGTACGCCCTCCGGTGAGGGCTGGTCGTTCCATCCCCATCGACGGGGCCGCACCTTCCCGGATAGGGCTGGTCGCAGGCGGTCGAGCGGTCCCACACCACGAAGCTCTACCCTGAGGCGCGATCTCGTCCGGGCCGCCGCACATGGCCTGCGGACAACGCCGTGCATGCGCGAGTTGTCCGCAGCGTCGACCCTAGGATCGGGAAATGGTGACTCTGCCGATCTGGGCCGTCTATGTGGTCAGCATCGGGTCACCTGTGCTTGCCTTCCTCGGGGTCCTGCTCGCTCAGTGGATTATGCGACGCGGGCATGTCGAGTTGGAAGCACGGTCCAAGCGTGAGGAGGTGATGCGGACCATCCGCTGGGCCGCTGAGCTCGCGGTCTCGGACGACGAGGGCCGGAGCACCCTCGGGGTCGCCGAGCTGAACGCCCTCAATGACTCCGACCTGCTCGACGACAGCCAGCGCCTGTTCATTGATGCCGCCCTCGAGAACGTTATCCACGAAGTCGCCGAGGCGCTGACCGAGATCGAGTCCATGGGCCGTGACACCGAGGTGGTCGAAGACGTCTCCGTGGTCATCCCGACTCCGGCCGCCGGAGGCGATCTATGATGAGAGCAACGGCTAGGACCACCGGAGGGAGCCAGCCATGGCGAAGGTAACAGTGCGGGTCACGCCGGCCCAGAAGATGGCGGCTCAAGGACTGGTCCGCCGCAGCGCGCAGACCGGACGGGCCGCCTCTGAGACCGTACGGAAAATCGCCAACGCCTCCCGTCCGGTGCCGACGCAGCCCAGCACCTCACAGCCCGGCTCCCCCCTCACCGACGGGGCCTGAGCTCTGACCGGTTGAGGTCCGATCCGACACCTGGGCCTTGGCCGACCACGCGGTCCTGCTGCTCCTTTCGGGAGGCGGCGGAGATACCCGGGTCACCACGCGTGCTGACCTCACGGAAACACAGTTTTCACCGGGGAACCGGCTACATCGGATCGGCCGTGCTGCACGAGCCGCTGGTCGGCGGGACACCAGGTGACCGCACAGGTCCGCAGCGAAAGCTGCGCGGCGCCGAGCCGGACGAGGCGACCCGCGAGCGTCGCCCCGCTGGCCGACGAGCTGCTGCTCGACCAACACTTCGACAACGGGTACGCCCTCGGCCTCGGCTGGCGCCCCGACCGGGTCTCCCTGCTGCAGGACATCGCGACCGGCTCGTACGCCGCCTGAGTCCTGCTGCCGTGCCCGGTGACGACCCGAAGGTTGTCACCGGGAGCGATTAGGCTCCACGATCATGACGCGCATCGCCCTGGTCTCCACCTCCGACACCGACCTGCTGTCGGCGCGCGCGTCGGGCGCGGACTACGTCTACGTCAACCCCTCCAAGAGCGCCCACACCGAGATGGCCGAGGCGTTCGCCGCCGCCGACCTGATCGTGGCCCGCATCCTCGGCTCGGCGCAGTCGTTGTGCAGCGGCTTCGCCCGGATCCGCGGCGAGGGCCAGCCGATGGTGGTCCTCGGCGGTGAGCAGGCCCCCGACGCGTCCCTGATGGAGCTGTCCACGGTCCCGATGGGCCTGGCTGCCGACGCTCACGTCTACCTGGCCCAGGGCGGCCCGGACAACCTGGCCCAGCTGCACGCCTTCCTCTCCGACACGGTGCTGCTGACCGGGGAGGGCTTCGAGCCGCCCGTCGCGCAACCCGTGTGGGGGGCGCTGCCGCGCACCGAGGCGGCCCCGCGCACCGACGGCTGCGTGCGCCCCCGGGTCGGCATCCTGTTCTACCGGGCTCAGCAGACGGCCGGGAACATCGCGTACGTCGAGGCGCTGGCCGACGCCGTCGACGAGGCCGGCGGGGTCGGGCTGCCCATCTTCGCCACCTCGCTGCGCGACGCCCCGGCCGACCTGCTGGCCCACCTCGGCACCCTGGACGCCCTGGTCACCACGGTCCTGGCCGCGGGCGGGACCAAGCCGGCCACCGCCTCGGCCGGCGGCGACGACGAGGCCTGGGACGTCAAGGCCCTGGCCGCGCTCGACATCCCGATCCTGCAGGGTCTCTGCCTGACCTGGGACCGCGCGTCCTGGGCCTCCTCCGACGAGGGCATGTCGCCGCTGGACGTCGCCACTCAGGTGGCCGTGCCCGAGTTCGACGGCCGCCTCATCACCGTCCCCTTCTCCTTCAAGGAGAGTGACGCCGACGGCCTGCCGCACTACGAGCCCGACGTCGAGCGGTGCCGCCGGGTGGCAGAACTGGCCGTCAACCACGCCCGACTGCGCCAGCTCGCCCCGGCCGAGCGCCGGATCGCCATCGTGCTCGGGGCCTATCCGACCAAGCACGCCCGGATCGGGAATGCGGTCGGTCTCGACACCCCGGTCTCGGTGATCCGGCTGCTGCGCGAGCTGCGCGCCGCCGGGTACGACCTGGGCGCCGAGGGCGACATCCCCGGCACCGGGCCGCTGGAGCCGGTGGAGGGCGAGCTGCCCGACACCACCGCCGGCAACGCCTTGATCCACGCGCTGATCGCCGCGGGCGGCCAGGACCCGGAGTGGCTGACCTCGGGCCAGCTGTCCGGCCAGCCCGTACGGATACCGGCCACGACCTACCGCGAGTGGCTGAGCGACCTGCCCGCCGACCTGGTCGGGGCCGTGACCGCAGCCTGGGGCCCCGCGCCCGGGGAGACGTTCGTCGACCGGGAGCTCGACCCCGACGGCGAGATCATCGCCGCCACCCTGCAGGCCGGTAACGTCGTCATCCTGGTCCAGCCGCCGCGCGGCTTCGGGGAGAACCCGATCGCGATCTACCACGACCCCGACCTTGCCCCCTCGCACCACTACCTGGCCATCTACCAGTGGCTGCAGCGGGACTTCGGGGCGCACGCGGTCGTGCACGTGGGCAAGCACGGCAACCTGGAGTGGCTGCCCGGGAAGAACCTGGGGATGTCCGCCTCCTGCGGCACCGACGCCTCGATCGGGTCGATGCCGCTGATCTACCCGTTCCTGGTCAACGACCCGGGCGAGGGCACCCAGGCCAAGCGTCGGGCACACGCCACGATCATCGACCACCTCGTGCCGCCGATGGCCCGGGCCGAGACCTACGGTGACATCGCCCGGCTCGAACAGCTCCTGGACGAGTACGGCAACGTACTGGCCATGGACCCGGCCAAGGTCCCGGCGCTCCGCGGTGAGATCTGGACCCTGATCAAGGCCGCCGAGCTCGACCACGACCTCGGGCTGGACGGCCGCCCCGATGACGAGGCGTTCGACGAGTTCGTCCTGCACATCGACGGCTGGCTCTGCGAGATCAAGGATGTCCAGATCCGCGACGGGCTGCACGTGCTGGGCCAGGCCCCGACCGGGGACGACCTGGTCAACCTCGTGCTGGCCATCCTGCGCGCCAACCAGGTGTTCTCCGGCGCGGTCAACGGGGTCCCCGGACTCCGGGTCGCGCTCGGCCTGACCGAGGGCGACGCCCCGCTGGCCGAGGTCGACGCGGTGGAGGCGCAGGCCCGCGCCCTCGTGGTGGCCCTGGCCGCGGCGGACTGGTCGCTGGCCGCGGTGCCCGAGGTCGTCACCGCCGTCCTGGGCGACCTCGACGCCGAGACCGCGGCCGGCTGCGGTGCCGTCTGCAGGTCCGGGGTGGTCGACGCGCTGACCTTCGCGTGCACGGAGGTCGTCCCCCGGCTGGCGGGCACGGCCAACGAGCTCGCGGCGACCCTGCACGCCCTGGAGGGCGGCTATGTCCCCGCCGGCCCGTCCGGGTCGCCGCTGCGCGGCCTGGTCAACGTGCTCCCGACCGGCCGCAACTTCTACTCCGTGGACCCCAAGGCCATTCCGTCCCGGCTGGCCTTCCAGACCGGCCAGGCGATGGCCGAGTCCCTGGTCCAGCGCTACCTGGACGAGACGGGGGACTACCCGTCCTCCGTCGGGCTGTCGGTCTGGGGGACCTCGGCCATGCGCACCAGCGGCGACGACGTCGCCGAGGTGCTGGCCCTGCTCGGCGTGCTGCCCGTCTGGGACGAGGCCTCCCGCCGGGTGACCGGGCTCGAGGTTGTGCCGCTGGGGGAGCTGGGCCGCCCGCGGATCGACGTGACGGTCCGGATCTCCGGGTTCTTCCGGGACGCCTTCCCCCACGTCCTGGCCATGCTCGACGACGCCGTACGGCTGGTAGCGGACCGCGAGGACGAGCCGCTGGAGCTGAACTACGTCCGCCGCCATGCGCTGGCCGACCTGGCCGCCCACGGTGACGAGCGACGCTCCACCACCCGGATCTTCGGCTCCAAGCCCGGCTCGTACGGGGCGGGCATTCTCCCGTTGATCGAGGCCGGCAACTGGCGCGACGACGCGGACCTCGCCGAGGTCTACACCGCCTGGGGCGGGTTCGCCTACGGGAGGGACCTCGACGGCCGCCCGGCCCGGGAGGACATGGAGGCCAACTACCGCCGGATCACGGTGGCGGCCAAGAACATCGACACCCGCGAGCACGACATCGCCGACTCCGACGACTATTTCCAGTACCACGGCGGCATGGTGGCCACAGTGCGGTCGCTGACCGGGACCGCCCCCAAGGCGTACGTCGGAGACTCCACGACCCCCGACGCGGTCCGCACCCGGACGCTGACCGAGGAGACCGCGCGGGTCTTCCGGGCCCGGGTCGTGAACCCACGCTGGATCGCGGCCATGCAGCGGCACGGCTACAAGGGGGCTTTCGAGCTGGCGGCCACCGTGGACTACCTCTTCGGCTTTGACGCCACCGCCGGGGTGGTGCCGGACTGGATGTACGCCAAGCTCGCCCACAGCTATGTCCTCGACAAGCAGAACCAGGACTTCATGAAGCACGCCAACCCGTGGGCGTTGCGGGGCATCATCGAAAAGCTGGGTGAGGCCGTCGAGCGTGGTCTCTGGGCCGACCCGGACGCCCAGCTGGTGGCCGACATGGCCCAGGTCTACCTCGACGTCGAGGGCGACCTGGAGGACGCCGTCCTCGGATGAGCCTCGACCTGAACCAGCTCGACCCGAAGGTCCTGACTTTCCTGTCCGAATACCACCTGGCCACCCTGACCAACGTCCGGGCCGACGGGGCTCCGCACGTCGTGCCGGTGGGGTTCACCTACGAGCCCGCCACCCGGCTCGCCCGCGTCATCACCAGCGGGGAGTCGGTGAAGGCCCGGCTCGCCGGGCGGGACGGAGCGGTCGGGGCGCTGTGCCAGGTCGACCGGGCGCGCTGGCTGACCCTCAGCGGTCCCCTGCGCGTCGAGCGCGACCCGGCCGCGGTCGCCGACGCCGTCCGGCGCTACGCCGAGCGCTACCGGACGCCGCGGGAGAACCCGCTGCGGGTCGTCCTGGTGATCGAGGTCGAGAAGATCATGGGCCGCGGCTAACTCGACGCGGGGGTGTCTTCGCGTCACCGGAGGTGAGGGACTTTCTGACCTTCTCGGGCCAAGAGTACTGTCTGACGGACTCTTTCTGACGCCCCGGGTCGGGGCACCAACCGGACCTACCTGCTGTCCGGGTCGGCCTCCAGCCTGGGCTCGTTCGCCAGTCCGGACTGGTCCGTCAGCTCGTTGGGCAGCGGCGGCTCGAAGGCGTTGGCCCCGAGACGCCGGCCCCCAGAAACCGGTCCGGCCAACAGACCGCGGTCCGGAGGCGACGGACCACTGACGGGGCGGGGGACTCGCTCACTCCGCGGCGCTCGCTCATTCGGCGGCGTCCGCTCATTCGGCGGCGTTCGGGGGTCGCAGCAGGTAGGTGTCCATCACCCAGCCCCGGGCGGCGCGCAGGGCGGCGCGGGTCCGCTGGATCTGGGGGAGAACCTCGGCGAGCGGGCCGGCAGCCAGCGCCTCGTCGGGCAGCCCGAGCTGGGCGCCCCAGAAGATCTCCAGGTCGGGATGGGCTTCGACCAGGCCCGCGCAGGTCAGGTCGCCGTCGAGCATCACCACCACGTCGCCCAGGCCCGGGTCGTACTCGGCGAGCAGCCGGCGTCCGGTGGTGACGTGCACCGGCTGGCCGATCCGGTTGAGCACCATCCGGTGCCGGGCCGCGAGCAGCTGGACGCTGCTGACCCCGGGGACGACGGTGAGCTCGAGCTCCACCCCGTACGCGGTCAGAGAGTCGACGATCCGGATGGTCGAGTCGTAGAACGCCGGGTCGCCCCAGACCAGGAAGCCGACCGTGCCCGTCTCGCCCACCTCGGCCGCGATGACCTCGGCGTAGCGCTCGGCCCGGGCCTGGTGCCAGGCGAGGACGCCGGCCCGGTAGTCGTCGGTGCCCCGCTCCCGGTCGGGCCCGCGCTCGGGGTCGGTGACCTCGACGAATCGGTAGCCGTGGTGGGTGATCACGGCCCGACACAGCTCGCTGCGCAGCGCGACCAGGTCGTGCCGGGCCGGGCCCTTGTCCGCGACCAGGAACACGTCGACCTCCTGCAGGGCGGCGACCGCCTCGCCGGTCAGGTTCCCCGGCACCCCGGACCCGATGCCGACGACCAGGACCCGGATGCTCACCGCGCCACCCCCGCTCCGCGCACGGCTCCCGCGACGCGGGTGCCGGCCAGCAGCGCGCCCAGGTCGACGTGCTCGTCGACCGCGTCGGCCAGGGTCTCGATCATGGCCTCCCGCCGGGCCCCGTACGCGACGGCGCTGGGGTCGGGGGTCCAGGAGGACCCGGCCTGAGCCGCGGCCTCGGTCAGCCAGGCCCGGCGGAACCCGTCGCTCTCCAGGCTGCCGTGCCACATCGTGCCCCACACCGCACCCACGCGGGCTCCGTCGAGGAACGGCTCGGCCTCCCCGGTCACGGTAGCCACGCCGTGGTGGATCTCGTACGCCTCGACCCGGTGTCCGCGCCAGCTCCCGGTCGGGCGTCCGAGCACCTTGGTCGGGGAGAAGTCGACTCGGGTGGGCAGCAGACCGAGGCCGCCGACCGCGCCGGCCCCCGACTCGACCGGGTCGTCGATGGTGCCGGCCAGCATCTGGAAGCCGCCGCAGACCCCCAGCGTGGGCGCACCCCGGCCCGCCCGGTCGCTCAGCACCCGAGCCAGGCCGGTCGAGCGCAGCCAGCCCAGGTCGGAGACGGTCGAGCGGGAGCCCGGGAGGACGACCAGGTCGGCGCCGGCGACCACGTCCGGGTCGGTGGTGACCAGCACCTCCACACCGGGCTCTGTCGCCAACGCCTCCACGTCGGTGATGTTGGAGACCCGCGGGAGCCGGACCACGGCGACCCGAAGCGAGCCAGAGGCCGGGTCCGAGCGCCGCCAGGTGCCGACCTGGAGGGTGTCCTCGGAGTCCAGCCACACGTCGGACAGCCACGGAAGGACGCCGACGAACGGCACCCCCGTACGCCGGGTCAGCTCGGCCAGGCCGGGTTCGAGCACCGCCTGGTCGCCGCGGAACTTGTTGACCAGGAAGC
>JBBQAB010000237.1:0-2053 GCA_038198385.1 Propionibacteriales bacterium | reverse complement strand
GCCTCGGCGTAGCTCAGGTCGTGAACGTCGACGAGGATGAGAGCGGCCCGGAAGCGGGGGTCGAGCGCGCGGACGGCTGCGTCGAGATCCGCGTGCAGCTCGTGGTCCACGAAGCTGTCCTCGGCACTTGGCAGTTCTGCCTTGCCGAAGGCCGGCCGGACGGTCCGGAGGAGTTCCCAGTCGCCGATGGTGCCCGGGCGCTGGCGGCGGTGCATGTTGGCGTTTGTGTTGCGCAGGATGGTCAGCAGCCAGGCCCGTGGATGCCGGCCGTCGAAGCGGTCGATCGCCCGGTAGGCGCGTAGCAGGGTTTCCTGCACGAGGTCCTCGGCATCAGCCGTGTTCGAGGTGATGGTGAGTGCCACCCTGAGCAGGACCTCGATCTCGGGCTCCACCAACTCTCGGAAGGAGGACTTCCGGGTAGCGTCATCCGGGGGTCGGGGGTCCGTCACGACTGGGAAACCGCTGAGCACGGGTAATGCTTCCCGCCCCACTTTGCGGCGCTGAGACCTTGGAATCCGACACCGTTCTGGCACCCCTACTGGCCCGGTGCTTCGCAGCGGCCCCGTCGGCTATCCGAAAACGCAAGGATCCCATGTCGCGCTACACGCACTCGACTTCGTGGTACGACACCGTGTCGGCGGAGCCGATGTACCGAGTCGGCCGCGAACGCGCAATTCCTGCCCTGCACCTGCAGGAGGGATCCCGGGTGCTGGACATCGGCTGCGGGACCGGGCTCAACTTCCCGCTCCTCCTCGCCGCCGTCGGTCCGCGCGGGCAGGTTGTCGGCGTGGACCGCAGCCGCGAGATGCTCGAGGTGGCACGACGCAAGACGATCGATGCACCACCGGGAAACGTTGCCCTGGTCGAGGCCGACGCCGAGCAGCTCGGCCATGTCGCCGCCGGACCGGACGCGCTCGACGCGCCGTTCGACGCGGTGCTCTTCACGTACTCGCTGTCGCTGATGAGCAACTGGGCGGCGGCGTGGCGGCAGGCCACCTCCTTGGTCCGCCCCGGTGGTCGCGCGGCAATCGCCGACATGGGGTTGCCCCATGGCTGGGCCCGGCTGCTCGATCCGGCTGCCCGTCTGGCCTGCCTCCTCGGTGGGGCGGATATCAACGCACGTCCGTGGACTGTGCTCGAGCGAACAGCACACGACGCGCAGTCCTGGAGCTTGCGCGGCGGTCACATTCAGGTACGGGTCGGGACGCTCTGACCCACCGCAGCCCAGCCGGGTGGCCGGCTCGAAGGCAGATGCGGGCTGCCGGGATGCTCACCAGGAGGTCACCGGGTTCCGATGGCAGGTCGACCCATTCGCCACCAGCTCACCGGAGGACACCATGACCAGCGCCACCAGCACGCCCACCACCTCCCGGACTTCCCACATCCGCGCCGCACGACTTACCAGGGCTCAGGGTTCTTCACAGCGCTCTACCAGATTGCGCCGATCTTCCTCTCGCCCGACAACATGATGTTGTCGATGAGGGAGCTATGGGCGGCTTGAACTTCGAGTTCGTCGCTGGTCCTGCAATCTCGGAGCGCTCATCCTCATGATGGTCGGTGCGATGTACGGGCGTGGGCGTTCGGCGTGCCAGCCTGACCAGGCTCCGCGGAAGGGTGCTCGTCGCCGCCGCTGTCGTCTGCGGTGGCCTCGTCTTTGTGGTCAGCTCCTTCGTGGCACTCCCCTGCCGCGGCGATCTTCACCAGCGGAGACCAGATCACATGGCCCAGCTCGTGTGGTTACGGCACCATCCTGCCCGTCGAGCACCTGATCTTTGGGCTCTACCAAGGCCTTGCCCTCGTCATAGGCTTCAAGCGCGCTCCGAACACCCACCCCCCTCTCCCTCACCGAGGACGAAATGACCCAGACCGACCCGACTTCACCCACCATCGAGGTGATGTGGCGGCCCGGCTGCCCCTTCTGCAGCTCCCTGCGGCGCGGGCTCAGCCGCGCCGGTGTAACGACGACCGAACTCGACATCTGGTCCTCGGCAGACGCCGCGGCTCGGGTGCGGGAGGCCACCGGCGGCGACGAGACGGTGCCCACCGTCTTCGT
>JBBQAB010000236.1:0-2395 GCA_038198385.1 Propionibacteriales bacterium | reverse complement strand
GCCGTTCCGAGGTGCTCTCGGGCACCTGTAGCAACCGCTGAGATCTCGTTGGCTGCGCTGGGGGTGCTGTGCGTCTGCAGGGGCAACATCTGCCGCTCACCGGTCGCCGCGCGTCTGCTGGTGCAGGCGCTCGGCCCCTCGGTGGTGGTCTCATCGGCGGGTACCCACGCCCTGTTCGGCGCCTCCATCGCAGCGCCGATGGTCCCGTTGCTGACCGCCGCATCGGCCGAGCCCGGAGGCTTCCGGGCCCGCCAGCTTGTCCCGGCCCTGGCCCGCGGTGCCGACCTCGTTCTCGGGCTGACCCGAGACCACCGGGCCGACACCGTCGAGGTTTGGCCGGCCCTGGTCCGCCGGTCGTTCACGCTCAAGGAGCTCGCCCGGTTGCTGCGGTCGGTGGACCCCGGCCAGCTGCCCGCCGAGGCGGACCCGGGGGAACGACTCCGGGCCGCGATCCCGCTCGCCGCCGCCCGGCGGGGCCAGATGGTACCGGCGAGCGAGGACGACATCGCCGACCCGTACGGCCAACCGGAGCCGGTGTACACCGCGGCCTTTCGTGAGATCGCCGACGCCGTGCACCAGATCGCGGCCGTCGTCGCCCACCCGGTCCGCCGGTGACGCCGCCCGTACCGGGCGGCAGATGTCTGCCGGGACCGCTCCCATCGTCGGGCATTCCTCACGACCACTGCACGGCTCCGCCCGACCACCTAGGCTGAGGGCAGTCGTCAGGCTGGACCCGCCCACTGGGCGGAGGACCGGCTACCGGTCGGGGGCACCAACGTTCCGCAGCTCGATCCCCGGGGGGAAAGGCGCATCCCTCCATGCTCAACGGCCTCCAACCGCTTCCCGCCCGCGAGCTCCTGGTCGCACACCACCTGGACCGGAATGCGGCCCCACCGACGAGCGCCTGGCTCGACCGCTACCTCCACCGGCTCGCCGCCACCGACCTGGTCGTGATCGCCATCGCCGTGGTCCTGGCCCGGATCATCCGCTTCGGCACCGACCCGGCCACCCTGGAGTCCTCGCTGCGTCCCTCCAGCTACACCCTGGTCAGCTGTGTGCTCGGGGCGGCCTGGTTCGTCGTCCTGACCGTCTTCCGCTCGCGGGGGCCACGGGTGGTCGGGACCGGTACGGAGGAGTACAAGCGGGTCGTGCACGCCTCCCTCGCCCTCTTCGGGACGGTGGCCATCGTCGCCTTCCTGCTCAAGCTCGAGGTGGCCCGCGGCTATCTGATCCTGGCCCTGCCGCTCGGTGTCCTCGGCCTGGTCCTCAGCCGCTGGCGCTGGCGCCGGTGGCTGGGCGCCCAGCGTCGGCTGGGCCGGTGCTTCTCCACCGTCCTGGTGGTCGGGGCCGAGCAGGCCGCCGTCGGTATGGCCCGGACCTTCGAGCGGGAGCCGCAGGCCGGCTACCGCGTGGTGGGGGTCTGCGTGCCGGGCTGGTCGGCGGCCCAGGGCGGGGTGGTGGACCTGGACGGCCACCATGTCCCCGTTCTCGGGGACGAGGCCCAGGTGCTGGACGCGGTCCGCTCCACCGGGGCCTCGACCCTGGCGGTCAGCAACACCGAGTTCCTGGGCGTCGAAGGGATGCGCTCCCTGGCCTGGAGGCTCGAGGCCAGCCACGTGAACCTGATGGTGTGCCCGGGGGTGATGGACGTCGCCGGCCCCCGTCTGCAGATCCGACCCGTGGCCGGCCTGCCTCTGCTCCACGTCGACAAGCCTCAGTACCGGGGGGCCACCAGGGCCAGCAAGCTGTTGGTCGACGTGGGCGTGGCCGCGACCGCGCTGCTGGTGGCCGCGCCGGTGATGGTGGTGCTGGCCGTGCTGGTCAAGCTGACCAGCCCCGGTCCCGTGCTCTACCGCTCCGAGCGGATCGGGCTGAACGGTGAGCCGTTCGGCATGCTCAAGTTCCGCTCGATGGAGGTGGGTGCCGACACCCGCCGCGCCGAGCTGGTGACCTCCAACGAGGGATCGGGCCCCCTGTTCAAGCTGCGCGACGACCCTCGGGTCACTCGCGTCGGTCGCTGGATGCGCAAGTTCAGCCTGGACGAGCTGCCCCAGCTGCTCAACGTGCTGCGTGGGGAGATGAGCGTCGTCGGCCCCCGCCCGCCGCTGCGCTCCGAGGTGATGACCTACACCGGGGAGGTGCACCGGCGGCTGCTGGTCAAGCCCGGCATCACCGGGCTGTGGCAGGTCAGCGGACGCTCCGACCTCTCCTGGGAGGAGTCGGTCCGGCTAGACCTCTACTACGTGGAGAACTGGTCCATCGTGCAGGACCTGGTCATCGCTCTGCGCACCGTCAAGGTGGTCCTGGGCTCCAGCGGAGCCTACTAGGGCGTGTCCCGCAATGCTTGAAGGCCGGGTTAGCCAAGTATGGCGATGTGCATGATCGTCATGATTTG
>JBBQAB010000235.1:0-3911 GCA_038198385.1 Propionibacteriales bacterium | reverse complement strand
GCTTGGGCCGACGCCACGAACGCTGACGAGCGCCAAGTGGACTGGAGGTTCACCACCAGCGACGCCCGCATCAAACTCCGGCGCCTATACCCCGCTCTTTAGAAGCGACAGTCTACTAGTGTCCGCGTTATCGGAGGTGCTGGAGGCACCGGTAGAACTCTCTGAACTGGAGTATCGCCGTGCCGCGAGCCGACCGGCGCACGGTCGGAAGCGCCTGCCCTCTTCTGGGAGAGTCTGCTTTGTGAATTCAGAGGAGCGTGGTGGTGGCCTCGCGCCAGGATTCCGGCGCTTCTGGTGGGGTGAGGCGGTATCTGGGTTCGGGAGCGCGGTCACGTCGCTGGCCCTGCAGACGCTTGTGGTGGTGACGCTGCAGGGCGGTGCAGTGCAGGTGGGGTGGCTCAACTCCGCGCGTTGGCTGCCGTACCTGGTCTTGGGCCTGGTGGTCGGAGCGCTGGTCGATCGTGCTCGCCGCCGGCCGCTGATGATGGCGACCGATCTCGCGCGTGTCGTGTTGCTGGTGTTGATCCCGCTGGCCTGGATTCTTGGCCTCCTCACGTTCCCGCTGCTGCTGATCGTCGTGGTCATGTTCGGCACTGTGTCGCTGGTCAACGATGCAGCCTCCATGTCCTTCGTGCCCCGCTTGGTGCCACGCGCGCAGCTGCAGCGTGCACATGCTCGCCTCGACGGTGCTGGCGCTGTGGCGCAGACCGCCGGCCCGGCGGTTGCCGGTGTCCTGATCAGGATTGTCGGTGCGCCGCTGTCGGTGCTGGTGGATGCTGTTACGTATCTGTTCTCGGCGGTGATGGTGTTCACTCTCCGGAGCGTCCCAGAGCCTCCTCCGACGAGCTCGGCACGGGTGAGTGCCCGGGGTCTGGCCGCGGAGATCCGCGAGGGTGCGCGGTGGGTGTATGGCGGGTCGGGGTTGGGCCGGCTTGCGGTGGCGACGCATGTCTGGTTCGCGGCTCAGGGGGTTCTCTTGGTGGTGGTCGTGCCCTATGCCTATCTTCAGCTTCAGCTGTCACCGTTCCAGTTGGGTCTGGTGTTCGCGGTCGCCGGCGTCGGTGCGTTGTTTGGAGCAGTGGTGAGCACGAGGGTCGGTAACCGTCTCGGGACGGGTGGAGCGATTATCTGCTCGTATGCTGTCTCCGGTCTTGGTGTGGCGATCATGCTGGCGGCCGGCCTCGCACCAGCTGGTTGGCCGGCTGCGGCTGTGCTCGCTGCCGGTCAGTTGTGCCACGGCTGGGCTTTGGGGGTCAGCAATTCCCACGAGATGAGCTACCGCCAAGCAGTGACCCCCGACAACCTGCAGGGGCGGACCAACACCACGATGCGCTCGTTGAACCGGGCCGTGCTAGTCGTCGTCTCTCCACTCGCGGGCCTGGCTGCCGACCAAGTTGGGTTCGGCCGAACTCTCGCCGCCTCCGCGGCGATCTTCGCCGTGTCAGCCCTGATCTTGGCCCTTTCGCCTTTCCGGCGAGCCCGCATCGATTGAGCCAAGGGATCCCGAGAGGAGGACCGTTGAGCAGGACACACGCAGCACCACCCTCGTGCCGAGCACGCAGAGCGACCGTCGTGCGGAGCACGCAAGCCCCCTCGTGCGGGACGCACGCACGCAGTAGTCGAGCGGCTACCGGGACGCTGCGCCGACCGCAGGGGAACGTCGTACGGGACGCACGCAAGGCCAAAGGTCAAAGGGACCCCGCTTCAGCTGTCGCGTACCGGGCAGGTGGGCCTGGCAAGGGTGCAACTGGCCTTTTTCAACTGAACTCTGCTGTCGGTGAGAGTTGGGGTTACCGGTGCAGGGGGTGTCCTAACCGGGTTGCAGCCAGGAGCGCAAGCGAACCAGGCCGCGGGGCTGCCCGGCGGCGAGGGCGACCAGCTCAGGGTTCACTTGGACGGACTCGACCTCGATGACCGGCTGCCCGTCGGCGGCCAGAGCACCCGCTCCTACCGCGTAGATGTTGGCGTGTCCTCCCGCGGTCGTCGCGGTGAGCGCCTGCGTGGCCCCGCTAATCTGGCCGCGGGAGTAGCGGGATCGCACGACGCATAGCCGGGCGCCGTAGGAGGGCCGCAAGGCGACGTCGACCGGCCCCGGGTCGGTGAGAGTTAAGACGTAGGCGAGCACCTGTCGGCGGGAGGGGCGCAACTCGGCCGGGGTGAGCACGACGCCGGGGTGCGCGCGGCTGTAGTCCTCGATCGGGGTCAGGTCCAGGTTTTCGTCCGCAGAACCGGTCGGCCAACCGCCGGGCGGGGCTGGGCAGGGTGGCTGATCCGGCGGCAGCGAAGAGTCGGTGACGCGGTAGGGCCCCTGCGTGACGACGTCGATGACGCCCGAGGCTCGGTAGGTGCCGACGAGATTGGCGTAGCCCTCGACCGCGCCAGCCTTCGCCCGGCGCGAGGACATGGCGTTCAGATCCACCCCTTGCACGTCGACGCCCCAGTCGCAGTACGCCGGAGCCGGCTCGCGTCCTGCTGCGTATCCCACCGCCGCCACGGCAATCGGGGCGCAGAAGCGGACCGGTCGCCCGGGAACAGCGACGACTCGCCCGCCGGCATGAACCCGGTCGCCGTCGTGCAGAACCAGTGACGCAAAGTCATCCGCGCCGGTGAACCCTACGCTGCTCTGCCCGCCCCGTGACGGGGCTGAGGGACTTGGCAGCCTGGTATGCGCACCGCAACCAGCGCAGGCGGCAACGAGCAGCGCGGCGCCCAGACTTAGGAACGCCCGTGCCTTCCACATCACACACCCAGGCTACGCCCGAGTCAGGAGGTGGGTGGGTGTCGTGCGGGAACGTCGTACGGGACGCACGCAAGGCCAACGTTGGGCGGGACGCCCGCAGGGGAACCTCCTGCGGACGCGAGCTGAGGACCAGTCCACGCTGAGTCTGAGAAGGATCAAGGTGGCATCATTGCGCGATGAGCGTGTCAGCGAGTCCCAGCGATGTGCGGTTCGTGGGGGTGTCCCTGGACTGCGCTGACCCGGCCGAGCTGGCGGAGTTCTACCTCCAGATGCTGGGTGGCCGCCTGCTGTGGAGTCGCCCGACCAGCGTTGGGGTGCAGGTACCAGGACTGCTGCTCATCCCGCAGCGAGTGGAGAACTACCGTCCGCCGGAGTGGCCGGGCGCTTCGATCGTTCACCTTGACCTGACGGCGGGTGAGCATCTGGATGAGCCGGTGAAGCGCGCCGTTGCTCTAGGAGCCAGGCCCGCAGATCCGCAGCCGGACCCGCGGTGGAAAGTGCTCTTGGACCCCGCGGGTCACCCGTTCTGCATCACCACATTGGCACCGTCCGCCGACTCTCTCGCGACCTGAACGATGCAAGCGCGAGCCGCGGCCGGGACCACGGTCTGGGGAGGCTGTCCGAGGGAACAGTCCCATGCCCGACAGCGACCCAGAGCGAGCGCGACTTCCGCCGCCTGGTTGACCAAGCCGCCCGTTGCCTCACGTTCCGGTAGTCGACCGCTGAGCTGAGCGGGACGCTAACGGAGCCTGGAGGTTGTTTAACCGGTGTGGCCTTCAGTCGGCTCGGAGCCGGTCAATCTGTTCGAGGAGGCCGGTGGTGGAGCTGTCTTGAAGGGTGGTGTCGTCGAGTAGTCGACCGTCGCGGAGGCGGATCAGCCGGTTGCAGCGGGCTGCGGCGTGGGCGTCGTGTGTGGCGAGCAGGATCGTCATCCCAGTCCGGGCTTGCAGGTTGAAGAGTAGGTCGAGGACTTCGGTGCCGGTGGCGCTGTCGAGGTTGCCGGTCGGCTCGTCGGCGAGGAGCAGCCGGGGCTGGTTGAAGAGGGCCCGGGCGATGGCTACGCGCTGCTGTTCGCCGCCCGAGAGCTGGTTCGGCCGGTGGCCCACCCGGCCGGCCAGGCCCACCTGAGCCAGCAACTCGCGGGCGCGGGCGCGGCGGGTCGCCGCGGGCT
>JBBQAB010000234.1:0-7761 GCA_038198385.1 Propionibacteriales bacterium | reverse complement strand
TAGGTGCCGCACCGGAGCCAGGTCCTTTCCATGACATCCCCGCCGACCCGACCCTGTCGCTCCGGTATCCGCAACACGCTTCTCAGCCGAGGGTGACGTTTGCCTACGCTTACCCCGGTTTCCACTCTTTAGCGCCTGGAGGTTTCGTGGCTACAGCGACCATACAACTCCCGACCGCGACGGTCCCCGCCGGCGCGAAGCTGCCGATTCCGATCCGGAGTCGGTACGACAACTGGATCGGCGGCGAGTACGTCTCCCCGACCCGCGGCCAGTACTTCGTGAATCTTACCCCGATCACCGGCCAGCCGCTGTGTGAGGTCGCCCGCTCGACCCACGAGGACGTGGACAAGGCGCTGGACGCCGCCCACGCCGCGGCGCTGAGCTGGAACGCCACGTCGGCCACCTACCGGGCCAACATCCTCAACCGCATCGCCGACCGGTTGGAGCAGAACCTCGAGGCGATCGCGCTGATCGAGACGATCGACAACGGGAAGCCCATCCGCGAGACCACCCACGCGGACCTGCCGCTGGCGGTGGACCACTTCCGCTATTTCGCCGGAGCGATCCGGGCGCAGGAGGGCAGCATCGGCGAGGTGGACCACGACACCGTGGCCTACCACTTCCACGAGCCGTTGGGTGTGGTCGGTCAGATCATCCCCTGGAACTTCCCGATCCTGATGGCCACCTGGAAGCTGGCCCCGGCCCTGGCCGCGGGCAACGCGGTGGTGCTCAAGCCGGCCGAGCAGACCCCGGCCTCGATCATGCTGCTGATGGAGCTGATCGCCGACCTGCTGCCGCCCGGCGTGCTCAACGTGGTCAACGGCTTCGGGGCCGAGGCCGGCAAGCCGCTCGCCTCCTCCAGCCGGATCCGCAAGATCGCCTTCACCGGGGAGACCACCACCGGCCGGCTGATCATGCAGTACGCCAGCCAGAACCTGATCCCGGTCACCCTGGAGCTGGGCGGCAAGAGCCCGAACGTGTTCTTCGAGGACGTCGCCCGCGCCGACGACGCCTTCTACGACAAGGCCCTCGAGGGCTTCGCGATGTTCGCGCTCAACCAGGGCGAGGTCTGCACCTGCCCGAGCCGCGCGCTGATCCAGAACTCGATCATCGACCAGTTCCTGCCCGCCGCGACCGACCGGGTGAAGGCCATCGTGCAGGGCAACCCGCTGGACACCGACACGATGGTCGGCGCGCAGGCCAGCAACGACCAGCTCGAGAAGATCCTCTCCTACATCCAGATCGGCACCGAGGAAGGCGCCCGGATCATCACCGGCGGCGAGCGGGTGGACCTCGGCGGCGACCTGTCGGGCGGCTACTACATGGCGCCGACGATCTTCCAGGGCCACAACAAGATGCGGGTGTTCCAGGAGGAGATCTTCGGTCCGGTGGTCTCGGTCACCGGCTTCGACGACTACGCCGACGCCATCGAGATCGCCAACGACACCCTGTACGGGCTGGGGGCCGGCGTGTGGTCGCGTGACACCACCGTCGCCTACCGGGCCGGTCGGGACATCCAGGCCGGTCGGGTGTGGACGAACTGCTTCCACCAGTACCCGGCGCACGCGGCGTTCGGCGGGTACAAGTCCTCGGGCATCGGGCGCGAGAACCACCTGATGATGCTCGACCACTACCAGCAGACCAAGAACCTGCTGGTGTCCTACTCGCCCGACAAGCTGGGCTTCTTCTGATGGTGAGGACCTGACCCCTGATGGTCGATCGCGTAGCGCTGACCCCGAAGGCGGCGGAGATGATCCGGCGCCTTCGGGCCGACCACGGGCCGTTGATGTTCCACCAGTCCGGTGGCTGCTGCGACGGCTCCTCCCCGATGTGCTTCGCCCAGGGTGACTTCCTCACCGGGGACTCCGACGAGCTGTTGGGCCAGATCGACGCCGGGACCCCGGAGCCGATCGACGTCTGGATGTCGAAGGAGCAGTTTGCCTACTGGCGGCACACCCATCTGACCATCGACCTGGTCCCGGGTCGCGGCGCGGGGTTCTCCCTCGAGGGTCCCACCGGGTTCCGGTTCCTGATCAGGTCCCGGCTCTTCACCGACGAGGAGTCGGTCGAGCTGGGCAACCCCGTACGCGTATCCCCTCAGACGCTGCTGGCGCAGCCCCCCCGAGGCTAGCCAGCAGCACGTCGTGAACCTCGAAGCACCACCCCGACTGCCCCTCGGGGGCGCTCGGTTCACGATGGGAGGCGGTGCCGGATCCCCGGCCGGCGCCGCCTCCCTCTCCAGCTCGCCGTCCGGGACCTTCGGTACCCTCGTTTTCGGTCGGTACGGCCCTGCCCGCCCCTCGCGGTCCGGCCCCTGTCCCGGCCCGACGACCCTGTGACTGGGCGCCCGCCCGCGCACGAGAGGATGAGCCCATGGATCTCACCCACCAGTTCCGGCTGCCGGCGACGCTCGGCCAGGCCTGGGCCGTCTTCACCCGCGCCGACCTCCTGGAGCCCTGCGTGCCCGGCGCGACCGTCTCCGACGTGCGCGACGACCGGTTCCAGGGCACCAGCAAGATCAAGGTGGGCTCGCTGGCCTTGGCGTACGCCGGCACCGGCCGCTACGTGGAGCGCTCCGTCGCCCATCACCGGGTGGCCCTGGACCTCACCGGCTCCGACGGTCGCGGCCACGGCACGGTGAAGGTGGTCGTCACCGCGACCCTGAAGGCGGCCGGGGACGAGACCGAGGTCAACCTCGCGACGACTCTGTCCCTGACCGGCAAGCCGGCGCAGGTCGGCCGCGGGGTGGTCGCGGATGCGGTGGACCGCCTGGTCGACCAGTTCGCCGCCTGTTTGGCGGGACGTTTCGCCGACGGGTCCTTCGACCACGTGGTGCTGGGCGGCTCGCCCGAGCCGGCGGGCAACGTCGAGGAGATCCCGGTCGTGGAGCTCGGTGACGACCTCGGTGACATCGACCCGGCCGCGGCTGACGGTGAGGACTTCGCCGGCGCGGCCCCGACCATCGTGCAGCCGGCAGTGGCGCCGGCTTCCTCGGCCCGCCGGGCCCTGCGCACCCCGTCGTCGGACCCGTACGCCCACATCGCGCCCCGGAACCCGGCGCAGCCGCACCTGGACGCCGTGACCGCGGTGGCCCCCGGTCTGGTGAAGCGGTTCGGCCCGGCCGTCGGGCTCGGCACCGTGGCGCTGGCCATCACGCTCCGCGTCATCGCGCGGGCGCGGCGCTGAGCCTGCCGGGGCGCCCGTCCTATACGGTCTCGGTCACCGTCCTGCTGTACCGCGGGGCTCACTGGCTGCTGACCGTCCGGGCGCCCGACGTCGCGTACGCGCCCGGCACCCTCGGGCTGGTCGGTGGCCACCTGGAGGAACAACCCGACGGGCCCGCCGCGTCGGCCGACCCGCTGCAGGCCGCCGCCCGCCGCGAGGTGGCCGAGGAGGTCGGGCTGGACCTCGCCGAGGTCGGGCTGCACTACCTCGAGTCGGCCGTCTTCTGGCTGGCCCCCGACATCGCTGAGCTGACCGCCTGCTTCGTGGCGCCCGCCCCCGCCGACCAGGAACCATGCCTGACCGCCCCCGAGGAGCTCAGCGAGGTGAGCTGGTGGACCGCGGCCGAGGTCGCCGCCGACCCCCGGTGCCCGCCCTGGCTGCCCGGCCTCCTGGGCCGGGCCGCGACCGTGTCGCGGCCTTGAGCCGGCGACTCAGCCGGGCAGTGGAGGTCAGCCGGGCGGTGGAGGTCAGCCGGGCGGTGGAGGTCAGCCGGGCGGTGGAGGTCAGCCGGGCGGTGGAGGTCAGCCGGGCGGTGGAGGTCAGCCGGGCCGGTGCGGCTCAGTCGAGAATGCGGAGCCGTACGGTCTCGGGGAGGTTGCGCAGCTTGTCCACCAGCTCGCTGGTGAAGTGGCCGGCGATGTCGGTGACCACATAGCCGAGCTCGCCGCGGGTGGAGAGCATCTGCGCCTCGATGTTGACCTGGGAGTCGGCCAGCACCCCGTTCACGGTGGCCAGCACCCCGGGCACGTTGCGGTGCACGTGCAGGATCCGGGCCCGCCCGCTGGTCTCCTCGGTCTGGACTTGGGGCAGGTTGACCGACATGGTGGTGGTGCCGCCCCCGGCGAAGTCGCGCAGCTTGCCGGCCACGAAGCGGCCGATGTCCTCCTGGGCCTCCTCGGTCGAGCCGCCCACGTGCGGGGTGAGGATCACGTTGGGGATGCCCTGCAGGCTGGAGACGAAGGGGTCCCCCGCCGCCTTGGGCTCTTCGGCGAAGACGTCGAGCGCGGCTCCGGCGAGGTGTCCGCTGAGCAGGTGCTCCCGCAGTGCCTCGTGGTCGACGACGATGCCGCGGCACAGGTTGAGGAACAGGCTGCGCGGGCGCATCTTGGCGAACTGCTCCGACCCGAAGAGGCCGGTGTTGCCCGCCCGGCCGTCCACGTGCAGCGACACGGTCTCGGCCACCCCGAGCAGCTCGTCCAGGCTGTGGCAGCGACGCGCGTTGCCCAGGGCGAGCTTGTCGGCGACGTCGTAGAAGTAGACCCGCATGCCCAGGGACTCGGCCACCACCGAGAGCTGGCTGCCGATGTTGCCGTAGCCGACGATGCCGAGCGTCCGACCCCGGACCTCGTGGGCACCCTTGGCGGACTTGTCCCAGACCCCGGCGTGCATCATCGCGTTCTTGTCGGTCAGGTGCCGGGCCATCGAGATGATCTCGGCGATGACCAGCTCGACGACGCTGCGGGTGTTGGAGAACGGGGCGTTGAAGACGGCCACGCCGTTCTCGGTCGCCGTGGCCAGGTCGATCTGGTTGGTGCCGATGCAGAAGGCGCCGATCGCCATCAGGTCCGGGGCCGCATGGAGGACCGCCTGGGTCACCTGGGTCTTGGACCGGATGCCCAGCAGGTGGACCCCGGGCAGCGCCGCGATCAGCTCGGCCTCGTCGAGGGCGCCGTGGACGAGCTCGACCTCGACCCCCCGCTCCTGCAGCAGCCGCAGTCCCTCGGGGTGGATGTTCTCGAGCAGTAGTGCCTTCATCGGTCCTCGTCCCTCGTCTTCTGGTCGCCCTCAGTCTAGGAAGCCCCGGCCGGCACAGCGCGGGGGTCTCAGCCGGTGAAGGGGTTGGTGACCGAGGTTCGGCTCAGGCGGAGGGCGGGCGGGTGCCCGCGCGGCCGGTGCCGGGGAGGTCGGTGCCGGGAGGTCGGTGCCGGGGAGGTCAGGGAGGGCCGAGGGTGCGACCTCGGCGTACGCCGGCCAAGGCCGCGGCCGGTGGCACCCAGCATGGTGTCCAGGCAGGCCGCCGTGAACACCTCGGCCGTGCCGGCCCCGACCGTTCCGCGGGTGGGGTCCTCGGCGGTGGCGGCGGCCAGCGCTTCCCGACCGAACGCGGCGTCGGGTCGGTGGCCGAACTCCCCGCCCCGGCCCAGGTCGAAGATGACCGCGGCCGGCACGATGGGCACGACCTGCCCCGGCTCGGCTCCGAGCGGGAAGCCGATCCGGGCCGTCTCCAGGCCGGTCGTCACGCCGTCGGCGTCGGCCAGCCCGTACGCGCTCCCACCGGTGAGGACGACCGCGTGCACCTGCGGCACCAGGGTGCTGGGGTCCAGCAGGTCGGTCTCCGGGGTGCCGGGTCCCCCGCCCCGCACGTCGACGCCCCCGACCGCACCGGAGCGGGCCAGCACCACCGTGGTCCCGGTGAGCCAGCCGTCGCCGTCGGCGGTGTGGTGGCCGATCTCGAAGCCTCTGATCACCCCACCATCCTGCGGTGGCCTGGGCGGGCCGTCCAGGTCCTCGGCGTACGTCTCAGTCCACCCGACCTGCTCCTGATCTGCCGTCAGCCTGGGGTCTTGGGCCCTCTGCCGCTCGCCAGGCTGGGCGGGTCTGCCCAGGAGGGTCGCGTGCCCAGGAGGGTCGCGTGAGGGAGAAGCAGCGAGGGGGGAACGACGAGCGAGCTGTCTAGGCCAGACTTGACGGCATGACCACCACCCGTACGGACACACCGGAGGCCTGGGACGAACGGGCGACCCTGTTGACCATGCTGCAGTACACCCGCGACACGGCCGCCGAGAAGTGCCGCGGACTCAGTGCCGAGCTCGCAGCGGCGGCCCCGCTGGCCTCCTCCCCGCTGATGACGGTCGGTGGTGTGGTCAACCACATGCGATGGGTCGAGCACTCCTGGGTCGAGAACCGGTTCGTCGACGGCCCTGACCTCGGGCCCTGGACCGATGACTCACCCGACCAGGAGTTCATCGACGGCGCCTCGACCTCCCTGGCCGGGGTGCTGCAGGACTACGTCGACCAGGCTCGGCGCACCGACACGATCATCGGCCGGCACGGCCTTGACGACCGGTCGGCCCTCCCTCTCAGCTCCGGGATCCACCCGACGCTGCGGTGGGTCCTCCTGCACCTGATCGAAGAGAACGCACGGCACAACGGCCATCTCGACCTCCTGCGCGAGATGGCCGACGGCGCCGTCGGAGACTGAGCCGGCCCGACGGCGAGCGCTCACCCGCAGGGGCCTGATCGGCCCGACCGACGCACAGCAACGGGCCCGGAGGCAGGCCCCTCCGGGTCTCAGGTGTTGACCTGGGGCGGGGGCGCTCAGGGCGTCGCGAGCCACGGGATAGCGGGCTCCCCGCCGTCTACTTCGCGGCCACCGAGAACAGGTTCGAGCGCATCCCGTAGGAGTACTGGAACGTGGTCCCCCGGACGCTGACCGCGCCCGTGGTGCCGGTGATGCGGATGGTCTGCACCCGCCCGCCCCAGGCGCCCTGGCCGTCGCGGGAGGTGACCGTAATCGCGGTGACCGCCCCGACCGAGGGCCAGACCCGGCCCAGGCTGGCCGCGGTGATGGTCCGGGTCCAGTGCTGCGAGACCACGACCCCGTCGTACGGGTCGGGGTGGGCGGCGAGGTAGGGGTAGCCGCCGACGGCCGTGTGGCCACCGTTGGAGGAGGCGAACTGGGTCAGGGCGACGACGCCCTTGTAGGTGACGATGGCGCCGGCCGTGGCCGTGGCCGCCGCGGTTCCCCCGCTGGTGTCGTGGACGGAGCGGCGGCCGTTCACGGTCCGGGCGTAGCCCGGGTAGACCTGGCAGCTGGTGGTGTCACAGATGTCGTAGCCGTCGTAGCTGGTGAAGTCCCGCAACCGGACCGCGTACGAGCGGGCCGCCACCGCCTGCACCCGGACCGCGTCCGCGGCCCAGGAGGTCGGCATCTCGACCGGGACGACGGCGCGGACGTAGTCCTCCAGCTTGACCGAGTTGACCGTACGTCCGCCGGTGCCGCGCATGGCCAGCGCCACGGTCCCCCGGTACTCGCGGATCGACCCGCCCGGCATCACGACCTCAACGATGGAGGCGGAGTCGGCGAACGACCAGGTCGAGGTGCTCAGGGTGGTGCTGCGGGTCTTCCAGGCGCCCGCCGTGTCCCGGTAGGCCAGTCGGTAGCCGGTGCCGGACCGCGAGATCCGCCACTGGGTGTAGCCGGACCCGGTGGGCAGCACCTGGCTGTGGCCGCTGCTGTCGCGGACGGTGAGCCCGGTGGCCGGTTTGACGGTCAGGGAGCCGTCGCTGTCACCGGTGACCCAGACCTTGATCCGGGTGCTGGCGGCCAGCACGGTCAGGTCGGTCTTCGGGTAGTAGAAGGCCAGGATCTGCTGCCAGCCCAGCCCCCGGCGGGCCGCCCCGTACGCGCCGTACTGCGACATCCCGTAACCGTGCCCGAAGCCGGCGCCGGTGACGGTGTAGCTGACCGGCGGGGCCCCGACCGCGTCGGCGACCGGCGGGGGTGCGGCCGGTGCGGCCTGGGCCGGCCCGGCC
>JBBQAB010000233.1:0-4806 GCA_038198385.1 Propionibacteriales bacterium | reverse complement strand
GTGGGGGCCGGGGCGGCGGGGTGGGGTTTCGCCGACTGCGAGGTGACCTCAGGAACCGGACTGCGGGAACTCACGGGACCATCGTCGCCTACCGGCGGGGCTTCGGCCGACACCGGCTGCGGCTCGCCGTGGCTCAGCCGCGACCGGTCGGCGGGCGTCGCGAGACGACGGCCCGACGTCGGGGGGTAGGTCATCGACCGCTTCTTCCTTGTCGTCGACGGGTGGGAAGCGGGTCACCTGGTGGGGGAGCCAGGGACCCGCCGGGGACCCAGGCTCAGGAGACCGCGGCGACCGCGGTCGTGACCTTGGTCTGCAGGTCCGCCGGGAGGGGGGCGTAGCCCAGGTCCTCGAGCGAGCTCTGGTTCTTCGCCGAGGCGAAGTAGGTCAGGAAGTCCTTGACCAGAGCGGTCTTGTCGGCGTCCAGGCCCTTGCTGCAGACGATCTCGTAGGTGACCAGCAGCGCCGGGTAGGCACCGTCGCCGGTGCCCGCGTACTTCAGGCTCAGGCTCAGGTCGTTGCCGGTCCCGGCCACGGTGGCCTCGGCCACGGCCTTGCCGACGGCCTCGCCGGTGAGCTCGACGCCACCCTTGCCGGAGTCCAGCTGGGCCACGGCGAGCTTGTTGTCGCGGGCGTAGCTCCACTCGACGTAGGTGATCGAGTTCTTGGTGCTGCTGACGCCCTCGGCCACGCCAGAGGACTTGTTCTTGCCCTGGCCGGTCCCGGTCCAGGCCTTGGCCGGCTCGTCCTTCCAGGCGCCGTTGCCGGCGGCCTTGAGGAACTTGGTGGCGTTCTCGGTGGTGCCGGACTCGTCCGAGCGGAAGAACACGGTGATCGCCGCGCTGGGCAGGGTCACCCCGGAGTTCAGCTTGGCGATCTTCGGGTCGTTCCAGGTCTTGATGGTGCCGTTGAAGATCTCGGCCAGGACCTCGGCGTTCAGGACGAGCTTGTCGACGCCGTCGACGTTGTAGGCGAAGGCAATGGGGCCGACGACCATCGGCAGGTTCCAGGCCGGGTTGCCCTGGCACCGCTCCTTGGCCTTGTCGGTCTCGACGACCCCGTCCTTCGCAACAGACTTGAGCGCGGAGTCGGAGCCGGCGAAGTCGACCAAGCCGTTGTAGAACGACTTGATGCCCGCACCGGAGCCGGTGGGGTTGTACTCGATGGTGGCCTTGTCGCCACACTCGGAGTTGTAGTTGGCGATGACCTCGCTGATCGCGTTGGCCTGGGCGCTGGAGCCCTCGGCGACGAGCTTGCCCGAGGGGCAGGTCAGGCCGCTGGCGTTGGCCGCGGAGCTCGAGCCGCCGGCGGGGGCCCCTGAGGTGGAGCCGGCGGGGTCCGAGCCGCAGGCGGCGAGGCTGAGGGTGCCGAGGGCGAGCACGGCGGCGAGCTTGGTGATCCGCGACGACCGGAGGCGGTTCTTGAGCATGCGTGTCCTTTTGACAACTCGGGGGGATGCACACCATCCCCCAGGTGGCGCCCACGGTTTGTCCCCGGAGGCGGTCACGGTCAGGCCCAGTGCCTGCCGCTGGGCGTGAACGTACGGGTCGGACGTTTCCTGATGGGCCGTGCTGGGTGAACAGCAGATGAACGATCGCCGGATCGTGAAACGGCCGACCGGCATGAGGAAGGCCCCCAGGGGTGCGGCCCGGCGAAAGGAGCCCGGTCTGGGGGTGGGACCGGGCTGACACCGATGTCCCTGCAGACTTCCGGGCATCCGGCCCGCAGACAAGGTCGGCGGCGTGAACGGCGGATGAACGTCCTTGGCAGGGACGCTCAGGCCTGCGGCCGGTGCCGCTCCACCGCGTGCACGCCGCCGTCCGCCGTCAGGTGGGCGACCAGGAACTCACCCGTCACGAGGGTCATGGGGGCCATGTCGAGGGCCTGCAGGATGTGGGGCAGGACGGGCCGGTGGATACACAGCGCGGTTGGCTCGCCGGCGGCCAGAGCGCTGTCCCGCACGCTCTGCAGGAGCTTGGCCACGCCCCCCTTGGCGTCGTCGCTGCCCTCCTCCTCGCTGAGCTGTCCGTAGGACTCCACGCTCAGACCCAGACGGCTGGCGTACGGCGCGACCGTGCTCTGGCAGCGGGTGGAGGTCGAGGAGACCAGCCGGGTCACCCCGTAGGCCGACAGCATCGGGATGAGCAGCTTGGCCTGCCGCCGGCCGCGCGCGTTGATGGGGCGGGCGGAGTCCTTCTTGGACCAGTCCTTACGGTCCATCGCCTTGGCGTGGCGCAGGATCAGCAGCGGGGTGGTGGCCGGTTGGTCCAGGAACTGCTGGACCAGAAAGTGGTCGTGGGCAAAGGTCAGCCGGGCCATCGCGGCCCGCACGGGCAGCCAGGAGACGACGTCCACCTCCGCGTCCGGGGCACGACGGACCGCCTCCAGGACCGAGCCGCCCCAGTACTCGACCTGCTTGAGCCCCGGCTTGCCCGTCTCGTAGCGGATCGTGTCCAGGGGCACCCCGAGCTTGATGGTGACCCCGGTCTCCTCCCACACCTCGCGGACCGCGCACGCCGGCACCGACTCCCCGGCCTCCAGCTTGCCCTTGGGCAGGGTCCAGTCGTCGTAGCGCTTGCGGTGGATGACCACGACCTCGATCCCGCGTACGGGGTGGCGACGGGTCACGACCGCCCCGCCGGCCAGGACGGGTCGTCCGGGTTTGGACCGGGGCGGTCGGTGCTGGGGGGTGCGGCTGGGCAAGGGGGACCTACTTTGCGCTGACCCGGCGCCGGCTCTTGGCGTTGATCAGCAGCTCCTGCATGTCGACCAGGGGCCGGCCCTCCTCGTCGACGGTGTAGGCCACCCAGCTGCCGTCGGGCTGCAGCTTCCAGGAGGCGGTGCCCTTGTCGAAGGCCACGTCGAACAGCTCGCCAATCTCGGTCACGTGCTCCCGGTTGGTGATCGAGCCGATCACCTCGACCCGGCGGTCCAGGTTGCGGTGCATCATGTCGGCGGAGCCAATGCCCACCGACGGGTTGCCGCCGTTGGCGAACCAGAACAGCCGGCTGTGCTCCAGGAAGCGGCCCAGGATGCTGCGGACCCGGATGTTCTCGCTCAGCCCCGGCATCCCCGGTCGGATGGTGCAGATCCCGCGGACCCACAGGTCCACCGGCACACCGGCGTGCGAGGCGCGGTAGAGCGCGTCGGAGATCTCCTCGTCGACCAGGGAGTTGACCTTGATCCGGATCCCGGCGGGGCGTCCGGCCTCCCGGTTGGTGATCTCGTGGTTGATCCGTTCGATCAGTCCGGTTCGGATGCCGTGCGGGGCGACCAGGAGCCGGCGGTACTGGGTCTCCTTCGACATTCCCGACAAGTGGTTGAACAGCCGGCCCACGTCCTCGGTGATGATCGGGTTCGCGGTCAGCAGACCCATGTCCTCGTAGAGCCGGGCGGTCTTGGGGTTGTAGTTCCCGGTCCCGATGTGCACGTAGCGCCGCAGCCCCTCGGGCTCGTCGCGGACCACCATCGAGAGCTTGCAGTGGGTCTTCAGCCCGACCAGACCGTAGACCACGTGACAGCCGTGCTGCTCCAGGCGCCGCGCCCACGCGATGTTGGCCTGCTCGTCGAAGCGGGCCTTGATCTCGACCAGCGCCAGCACCTGCTTGCCCGCCTCGGCCGCCTCGATCAGGGCGTCGACGATCGGGGAGTCGCCCGAGGTCCGGTAGAGCGTCTGCTTGATGGCGAGCACCTGCGGGTCGTCGGCCGCCTGCTCGATGAAGCGCTGCACGCTGGTCGCGAACGAGTCGTAGGGGTGGTGCAGCAGCACGTCGCGCTGCTTGAGCGCGGCGAACATGTCGGCCGGCTTGGCCGTCTCCACCTCCGACAGGTGCGGGTGGGTGGAGGGTAGGAACGCCGGGTACTTCAGCTCGGCCCGGTCGATGTCGGTGAGCGCGAACAGTCCCCGCAGGTCCAGCGGACCCGGGACCAGGAAGACCTCCGTCTCCTTGACGTCCAGCTCGCTGCGCAGCAGCTCCAGCATCTTGGGGTCGATGTCGTCCTCGACCTCCAGCCGTACGGGGGGACGGCCGACCTTGCGCCGCAGCAGCTCCTTCTCCAGGGCCAGCAGCAGGTTCTCGGCGTCGTCCTCCTCGACCTCGACGTCTTCGTTGCGGGTCACCCGGAACGTGTGCTGGCCCACGACCTGCATCCCACTGAACAGCTGGTCCAGGTGCTGGGCGATGACGTCCTCGAGCGCGACGTAGCGACCCTCCGACAGGGGCAGGAAGCGCGAGAGCACCGAGGGCACCTTGACCCGGGCGAACTGCCGGGCGCCGGTCTCGGGGTTCTTGACCAGCACGGCGAGGTTGATCGAGAGACCCGAGATGTAGGGGAAGGGGTGGGACGGGTCGACGGCCAGCGGGGTGAGGACGGGGAAGATCCGCTCGGTGAAGAGGTCGTCCATCCGGTCCTTCTCCTCGACCGTGAGCTCGTCCCAGCGGAGGATCTCGATGCCCTGCTCGGCCAGCTCCGGGCGGATCTCGGCGTGGAAGACCCGGGCCTGCTCGGCGACCAGCTCGCGGGTCCGGTTGAGGATCGCGGAATGCACCTCCCGGGGCATCAGCCCGCTCAGCGTCGGCACTGCGACCCCCGCGGCGATCCGGCGCTTCAGGCCGGCCACCCGCACCATGTAGAACTCGTCCAGGTTGGAGGCGAAGATGGCCAGGAACTTGGCCCGCTCCAGCAGCGGCACCCGGACCCGGTCCTTCGCCAGGTCGAGCACCCGGTTGTTGAAGGCGAGCCAGCTCAGCTCGCGGTCCAGGAAGCGGTCGGGGGGCAGCTCGAGCAGCCGGGTCTCCTCGCCGACCT
>JBBQAB010000232.1:0-3753 GCA_038198385.1 Propionibacteriales bacterium | reverse complement strand
GCGGGCGTGATCGACGGGCTCGGTGACGCGGCGGTGGTCATCGGTGACGGGGTGTTTCTACTCGCTGTTCTCGGTGATCGCGGACTGGGCCGCGGCGAGGTCGACGATGGTTTTGTCGGCGGCGTAGGTGGCGATCAGGGCGGAGATGGCGTGGTTGTTGATCGCTCGGGGGTAGCCGCGGGAGGCGTGGTGGATCGCGGCGGTGGCGTCGTCGGAGAAGAGGGTGTCGGACCGGCCGGCGAAGGCCAGGTGGTGGCGGATGTAGGCGGCGGTGTCGGCCAGGTCCATGCCGTTGATGGTGACGCGGGTGGAGATCCGTTGGTCCAGGGCGGACATGAGGGCGAGTTTGAGCCGGCGGCGCAGGGTGGGCTGGCCCACTAGCAGCAGCGCGAAGTGACTTTCGGTGTCCATCTCGGTGTTCGTGAGCATCCGCAGCGATTCCAGGTCGGTGTTGGCCAGCAGGTGGGCCTCGTCGATCACGACCACGGGCACGCGGGCTCGTTCGTCGAGTTCTCCGGCGAGCAGGCTCGCGGTCTGGTGGGTCAGGACCCCGGAGTAGAACGCGGGCGTCCCGCCCAGGGCGGACACGATCTGGGAGTGAATGCCGCGCATGCCGACGGTGGGGTCGGCGATGTAGATGATCTGGTGGCGGGAGGGTTCGAGCTGGGCCAGGCCGGCGCGGACGGCGACGGTCTTGCCGGCGCCGACCTCACCGGTGATGACACCGAGCTGGCGTTGGGCCACGCACCATTGGATCCGGGCGACGGCTTGGCGGTGGCCGGGGTGCGGGTGCAGGGCTTGTGGGGGTAGTGCCCGTCCGAACGGGGCTCGGGAAAAACCGTAGTGTGATTGCAGTTGGTCGATGCTCATCGGGTTCCTGCCTCGGTGTCGGCGGGCGAGGCGGTGGTCAGTTTCTCGAAGTCGATTCGGGCGCCGGTGGTGGTGGCCTTGTGCCGGTCTTCGACCAGGCGCAGGTAGTCGATGCCGGAGGCGGCGTTGATGGCGCCGGTGTCGGCGTCGTTGGCGGCCTTGGCGGCCTTGGGGTGGACGTGGCGGCGGATGTCTTGCAGGATCGCTTCCCCGGCCGGGATCCCGCCGGCGGCGGTGACGGCGACCGGGCCGGTCAGGTCGAACGGGTCGTAGATCAGCTCGACGCGGGCCCCGGCCAGGGACGGGTCGACCTGGTAGGTGTTGCCCTGCAGGGACACGGTCCCGGTCTTGGTGACTTTGCGCAGGGCGGACCAGCGGAACGCCTCGGCGATCAGCTCCGGGTGCCGCCGGTCCGGGGACCGGCCCACCCATCCGGTGTCCCACCGGGCCAGCGGGCTCATCCCGGTACTCGAGTGCACGGTGCGGTGGTAGACCATCTGGACCCAGGAGGTGAACAGGGCGTTCAGCTCGGCCAGCGAGCCGACCGCGCTACCGGCCGGGTCCTGCCCGGCGGGTTCGGTGCCTGGCACAGTGGTCTGGACCGGGGTGTCGATCACGGTGATCTCGGTCAGGAACTGGGAGGTGACGGTGTTGAAGAAGCGTTCGATCTTGCCCCTGCCCTGGGGCCGGTACGGCTTGGAATGGATCAGTCTCATGCCGAGGAGGGCGCAGACCCGCGCCAGCGACGAGTCGATGAAAGCGCTGCCGTTATCGACATAGATCGCCTCGGGTATCCCGTGGGTTTGCAGGGCCGGACGCAGCGCGGCCGAGAGCCGCACGGCGTCTTCGGCGAACGCCCAGCGGGCCGCGGTGACGAGGCGGGAGTGGTCATCGATGAACGCGAACAGGTACGTTTTGCGGCCCCCGAGTTTCGGTCCGTGCAGCCCGTCACCGACCCAGATCTCGTTCGGATGGGCCGCTTCGAACCGGCCCGTGGCCGCGGCCGCGGTACCGGTGGGCAGGTCCAGTGTGCGGAAGTGGCGCAGCAGCGTCGACTCGGACGGGGCATCCCCCAGGGTTTCGGTCATGATCCGCCGGACCTGGGCCGCGGTCCGGGCCGGGCGCTCTCTCTTCAGCGTCTCGGCCAACGCCAGGGTCGTGGCCGGCGTCACCGGCCCGGTGGCCCGGGCCCGCGGTTTGAGCCCGTCGAACCCGTGCCGGTGCCAGGCGCGGATCCACCGGTCCAGCGTTTCGCGGGAGTGCCGCACGAGCGCCCCGTCCGGGCCGGTGTGCTCGGCCGCGGCCAGGGCGCGGACCATCGGGCCGCGCTGGCGGCAGGTCAAGCCCTGATCCGCGGCCTCGCGGATCAACTGATACCGGAACAGGGCGATCTGTTCCATGCGGGCCTTGCGGGCCAGCGGCCCGCGGTTCGGTTCCGCCTCGGTCATGGGTGAGCTCCTCATCAATATCGCAGGGACGAAGGGCGTGCCGCGTCATCGGCACGCGCTTGCTCCACCCTGACCGGGCCCGGGCAGCGGCATCAGGGCCAACTCGTGTTGGCCCCGGCCGACCAGCGAGCCGCGCTGAAGAAGAACGGACCGACCGCAGCGAGCCCGACCGCGTGCCACGCCAGCACGGCGATCGCGAACCGGTCCGCGAGCACAGCGGCGTGCGCGGCCACCGCCGCCAGGGCCTGCCCGGGCAGATCCGGCGCCGGCGCGGGCCAACGACCCGCCGCGTCCGGCCCGTCGCGGTGAGCCCGCCTGGTGAACTCCAACACGATCGCTGCAGCCGAGGCGAGGAACCCACGCAACCAGCCGCGGACCGTGGACACCGGCCGACCCAGCAAGACCGCGATACTCCGATGCCCGAGCACCCCGGATCACCTTCGCCTCGATCGCGGCCGCGATCACCGCAGCCGCATCAGCCCGGCGTGCCGCGAGCTGCACACCCAACAACACATGCGTGCCCGCGCAGCCGGTGCAGCGTCCTCGACGAGGACGCACGGACACCACCTGCAGACCCTCGCCCGTGCCAAACCGGACCCGCCGCGTCCGCGCCCACCCCCACGGGCGCAGCACGCCTCGACACCCCGGGCAGCACACCCGCCCCGCGGCCAGATCCGACTCGACAGCAGAAACATCCTGATTTACCGTGAGCATCAGCGCGCCCTTTACGCGTCAGAACGGCCCGGCGAAGACCTAGAAATCCTCACGCCGGGCCGTTCGTCCTATCCGGTCATCGTCAGCCTGACGCCGCCGACGACACCAAATCAAGACCCCTCAACCAAAACCTGCATCGTCACCAGCAACGACGCCCCCAAGGTCAGAACCGGAGACGCGTAACACCGGGACCGTAGCCAGCACGCTAGGTCCGCGCCGGTCCCGGTGGTGTCGGAGGTGAGGACCTGCAGCACCGGCTGGTCGTGCTCGAACATGGTCAGCTGCCGAGCGGCGCCGTACCCCTTGAGCTGGACCGTCTCGTCGGCCAGCACCATGCTGACCTGTGTGCCGTCGCGCACGGTCCACGATTTCCTGGGCGTGGCGGTCGTTTCGGCCAGCGGAGCGCGTCGGTAGGTGACCCAGTCCGCGCCCGCGTCCCGGCAGGCGGTGAAGACGACCGGGAACGCGCCGCCCCGGTCGAACCCCAGCAGGACCGGGGCGTGCGGGCCGATCACGGCCCGCAGCTGGGCCAGCACCCCGGGCAGGGTCGTGGACAGCCCGGTCGGCTCGCCGGTCCCGAACACCACGGCGCGGCCGCGGGCATCGACCAGCAGGGTGTCGTCCCGGCCGGGCTGGGCGTGGCGGCGTTTGGTGTTCCAGCCCTTGCCGACCGGCCGTGCGCCGGCGTAGGGCACGAAGTGGTCATCGACGAAGTACACCG
>JBBQAB010000231.1:0-4101 GCA_038198385.1 Propionibacteriales bacterium | reverse complement strand
TGTTCGAGGACGCGACCTTCCGGGAGGATGTCTTCCGCCGAACTCCCCTCGGTCGGTTGCCGACGCCCGCCGATGTCGCGGCCGCCGTCGTCTACCTGGCCGGTCCCGGCGCCGCGGCGGTCACCGGTCACACCCTCGCCGTCGACGGCGTCCATGTCGATGTCGATCAGGTCCCCGGGGGTCAACCCGGGCATCCCGCACATCCAGAGCACGTTCAGGTCGTCCCGCAGCGTGTTGACCGTGATCCCGAAGCCCGCCGCGACGTCGGCCATCGCCGCGCCGTCGTGCTCGCGCAGGTAGGGCACCAGGCTGAGCAGCCGGCGCACCTGGGCCTGGGAGGTCATGCCGCCCCCGCCGTGGACGACTCCTGCGCGGCTCGCGGCGCCGTGGCCGCGACCGCCTGTAGCCGCTCCAGAACCAGCTCGCGCAGCTCGGCCGGCTCCAGCACCAGCACGTCGGCGGCGAAGCCGCTGATCTCCTCCGCCGCGCCGGGCAGGTCGGCGTAGCCCACGACGTACGCCGTGAAGCCGTTGGGCAGTGCGACCTCGGTCGTCGCCGGCTCACCGCGCCGCCGCAGGGTGGGGGCCTTGCCGTGGCGGACGGCCAGCAGAGCCTGGGCGGTCGCCTCACGCGGCCGCAAGGCCCGCGCGAGCTCGCGCAGGTCCAGGTCGGCGGGGACCTCGTACGCCCTCGGCTTGGACACCCGGTCGGGCGGCCCGGCCATCCGCGACAGCTTGAACATCCGGGTGGCGTCGCGGTCCACGTCGCGCCCGATGACGTACCAGCGGCCCTGAGAGGACGTCAGGCCCCACGGCTCCAGGGTCCGCAGCCGGCCGTCGCGGTAGGTGAAGCGGACCCGGACCCGCTCCAGCACGGCGTTCCAGAGCAGCTCGAAGGCGGGCTCGCTGGCCTGGACGGACGGCTCCAGGGCGGCCAGCGCGGAGGTGTCGGGCTCGATACCGACCGCGCGCAGCTTGGCCAGGGCGCTGCGGGTGGAGGCGGCGACGCTGGCGTGCTGCCACACCCGGGCGGCGACGCCGACCACGGCCGCCTCCTCGGCGTCGAGCTCGATCGGTGGCAGCTCGAACTCCCCGGCCAGGATCCGGTAGCCCGCCTCGTCCCCGAAGAAGGCGTCGTAGCCGCCCACCTCGATCGGGACGCCGAGGGACCGCAGCTCGTCCTTGTCCCGCTCGAAGGTGCGCTCGAACGCCGCGTCGGACAGGTCGTGGTAGCCCTCGACCGCCTGCCGGACCTGGTCCTTGGTGAGGTAGCGACCCGAGACGAGCAGACAGATCGTGAGGTTCACGATCCGCTCGGTCTTGCGAGGTGCCATGCGGAGGATCTCCTGGGACGGACGCAGCCGCGCCGGGACGCGGAACGGGGCGGTCGGGCAGCACGCTACCAGCCCGTACGGCGGGTGCCCGGCAGCCTGCCGCCCGGGGTCGGACCGCGTCGACCCGGGCCCACCGCCGAGCCGCCGAGCCGCCGGCCATGATCTGGGGGTCCGTTAAGGTCGGGCCATGATCATCTGGGCCGACGGCGAGGTCACCGCCCTGTGGAGCCGGTGGCCCGGCGCCGTCGAGCTGGAGGTGGCCCGCCTCGACCGTGGACCGGGCGTGGAGCCGGTCCGCGCCCTCGCCTACACCGACCTCACCCCGGCTCCGGCCGTGGGCGACCGGGTGCTGCTCAACGTGGCGGCGTTGGACCGCGGGCTGGGCACCGGGGGGTACGCCCTGGTGATCGCGGTGCTGGACGCCGACGGGCACCTGCACGGCCAGCCCCCGCAGCCGGCCGGCCACCTGGTCAAGGCGCGCTACCTGCCGCTGCAGGCCATGGTCGCCGGGGCCGACGAGCAGGGCTCGCCGCATCACGACCTGCTCAAGGACGCGGACTCGGTCGGCGGGATGCCGGTCGTGGCTGCCGACCTGCACTCCGCCCTCGCCCCCGTCTTGCTGGCCCTCCACCACGACCGGCCCGGGACCCGGGTGGTCTACGTGATGACCGACCAGGGTGCCCTGCCGCTGGCCTTCTCCCGGTCGGTGGCCCAGCTCCGCGACGCCGGGCTGCTCAGCGCGACGGTCACCACCGGACAGTCCTTCGGCGGCGACCTGGAGGCGGTCAGCGTGCACTCCGGCCTGCTCGCCGCCCGGCTGGCCCTGGCCGCCGACGTCGTGGTGATCACCCAGGGCCCGGGGAACCTCGGCACCGGGACCCGCTGGGGCTTCTCGGGGGTCGGGGTGGGCGAGGCGGTCAACGCGGCCGCGACCCTGGGCGGGCGCCCCGTCGGCAGCCTGCGGATCTCCGCAGCCGACCGCCGCGACCGTCACCGCGGGGTCTCCCACCACAGCCTCACTGCGTACGGCCGGGTCGCCTTGGTGCCCGCCGACCTCGCCGTGCCCGACTTCGCGTCGGTGTACCGGCTGACCGGCATCAGCGGGCTGGACACCGTGGCCGCGCTGGCGCCCGAGGTCGAGGCGGCCGCCGAGACCCTGGTGCGGCACCGCCGGGTCCGGGTCGACCTCGCGGGCCTGGACGCCGCGCTGCGTGACTCTCCCGTACGCCTGTCCACCATGGGCCGAGACCTGGACGATGACCCGGCCTACTTCCTGGCCGCCGCAGCCGCGGGGCGGCACGCGGCCACCCTGCTCTGAGCGGGGCGGGCCGGGCGTGCTCCGCGCTCAGCCGCCCTGGCCGGCCTGGGTGAAGAGCACGTCGACGACCATGACCAGGGTCTCGTTCTTGTCGATCTTGGGGTTTGCGTTGCCGTCGGGGTAGCCCTCGGCGGGCGGGATGACCAGCAGCACCCGGCTGCCCACCGTCTGCCCAACCAGGCCCTTCTGCATCCCGGGGAGCAGCTGGGCCAGCGGGGCGGTGGCGGGCTTGGCGGAGTAGGACTCCTCCAGCAGCTTGCCCGAGGACCACGTCACCCAGCGGTAGTTGAAGGTGAGGGTGTCGGTCGCCGCGACCTTCTTGCCGCTGCCCTTGACCAGCGGCTGGACGACCAGCTGGGCCGGGGCCGTGGTCTTGGGGACGCTGATCGAGGGGACGCCGCTCTTGTCGGTCACGGTGGGGAGCCCGGCCTTCGGGGTCACCTTCGTGCCTTGGGGACCGCTCAGCGGCGCGTCGACGATGTCGACCACGAAGATCAGGGTGTCGCCCACCTCGATGCCGGCCTGGGTGTTACCGCCGGAGGCGTCGTAGCCGTCCTTGCCCGGCATCGCGATCAGCACCCGGCTGCCCTGGCGCTGACCGACCAGGCCCTTGCTGAAGCCCGGGACGACCTGGTCCAGCGGGAAGGCCACCGGTGCACCCCGGCTGAAGGAGTCGTCGAACTTCTTGCCCGTCCGCGCGTCGACGCCGTAGTAGTTCACCTCGACCGTCGAGCCGGCCTTGATGACGGGGCCGTTGGCCGGCTCCAGCACCTTGGTGCGGGTCTTGTCGATGGCCCACGGGGAGCTCACCTTCACCGTGGGTGACTTGCCGAAGCCCCCGGTGACCTGGACCTTGTCGAAGTTCGTGGAGGCCTTGATGGGCGCCGCACTGGCGGAGGCACTGGCACTGGGGCTGGGGGCCGCCGAGGTGGTGCCGGAGGCCGCCGCCGCAGCTGGGGGGGTGGTCGTCGAGGACCCCGTGTCCTTGCCGCACGCCCCCAGGACGAGCAGGGAGGCGGCAAGCCCGAGGCCGAGGACGGCTTTCAGCTGAGTTGAACGCACCGGAGCACCCTACCCGGCGGGAGCCAGGGCCACGGCACGGTGACCGGCCCGGGTGTCGCTCAGGAGCCGTTGCGGTTCATGGAGGCGATCAGCCGGTCGACCCGTTCGTCGGTGGCCTGGAAGGGGTCCTTGCACAGCACGGTGCGCTGGGCCTGGTCGTTGAGCTTGAGGTGCACCCAGTCGACGGTGTAGTCGTTCCGGCCCTCCTGCGCGGCGCGGATGAAGTCGCCGCGCAGCTTGGCCCGGGTGGTCTGCGGCGGCACCGACTTGGCCCGGAAGATGGCTGGCTCGTTGGTCACGCGGGCAGCCAGCCCCCGGTTCTCGAGCAGGGAGAACAGCCCGCGGGACCGGCGGATGTCGTGGTAGGCCAGGTCGAGCTGGGCGATCC
>JBBQAB010000230.1:0-2608 GCA_038198385.1 Propionibacteriales bacterium | reverse complement strand
GCGCTCCGACAGGCAGGTCGGGCGGTCCGCTCCGCGCCGGCGAGCCCGGAGACGCCAGAACGGCGACCGCACGTGGCGGTCGCCGTTCAGGGGAGAGTGCGAAGGAGCCCTTACTTGGCGGCGTCCTCGAGGGCGGCGTACTCGTCCTTCGTGAGCTTCAGCTCGGCGGCGGCGAGGTTGTCCTCGAGGTGGGCGACCGAGGAGGTGCCGGGGATCGGGACCATGACCGGCGAGCGCTGGAGCAGCCAGGCCAGCGCGAGCTGGGAGGGCGACACCTCGTGCTTCTTGGCCAGCTCGTCCAGCGGACCGCCGGGGGCGGCGAGCTGACCGGTGGCGAGCGGGAACCACGGGATGAAGGCGATGTTCTCCTTCGTCGCGTAGTCCAGCAGGTCCTCGGACTGCCGGTTGCCCAGGTTGAACAGGTTCTGCACGGAGGCGATGTCGGCGATCTTGCGGGCCTGCTCGACCTCGGCGATGCTGACCTCGGAGAGGCCGATGTGGCCGATCTTGCCCTCGTCCTGCAGCTTCTTCAGCTCGCCGACCTGGTCCTCGAGGGCGACCTCGGGGTCGATCCGGTGCAGCTGGAAAAGCGGGATCTGCTCGAGCTTGAGCCGGCGCAGGCTCAGCTCGGCCTGCTGGCGTAGGTAGACCGGGCGGCCGACCGGGTGCCACTCACCGGGACCCGTACGGGTCAGACCGGCCTTGGTGGCGATGACGAGCGTGTCGGAATAGGAGTGCAGCGCCTTGGCGATCAGCTCCTCGGCCACGACCGGGCCGTAACTGTCGGCGGTGTCGATGAAGTCGACACCGAGCTCCACCGCACGCTGCAGGACGCGGACTGCCTCGTCGGGGTTCTTCGGGTCGCCCCAGACGCCTTCACCGGTGAGCTGCATGCTGCCGAAGCCGAGTCGGGTGATGGGGAGCGTGCCCCCGAGCTTGAAGGTCCCGGAGGCCTTGGCGGGTGTCGTGGTCATGGTCATACGGGTTGCAACGTCGCCGACCCCCCGAGAAATTTCAGGTTCAACCCAACGGTTCGCAACCCGTCGGCAGAGCCCCGCGCGGAGCGGCGGGCTTCACCGGGCACGATGAGGACCATGGATCCCGATCTTGGTCTCTGCTTCATCCCGACCCTGGCGCCCGAGAGGCTGCACGAGGTTGCCACCGCCTGCGAGGAGCACGGCCTGGACACCCTGTGGGTGTGGGAGGACTGCTTCAAGGAGAGCGCGGTCGCCTCGGCGTCGGCCGTGCTGGCCTGGACCACAAGTCTCACGGTGGGCATCGGGTTGATGCCGGTACCGCTGCGCAACGTGACCCTCACCGCGATGGAGATTGCGACCATGGCCCGACTGTTCCCGGACCGTCTGGTGGCCGGGATCGGTCACGGGGTGCAGTCGTGGATGGGCCAGGTGGGGTCCCGTCCGGCCTCGCCGATGACCCTGCTCCGCGAACACGCCACGGCGCTCCGCCGGCTGCTCGAGGGTGAGCGGGTGAGCGCCGAAGGCCGGTACGTCCAGCTGCACGACGTGGCCCTGGACTGGCCGCCGCTCCGCATGCCCCCGCTGATGATGGGCGGCTCCGGACCGCGTTCACTGGCTCTCGCGGCGGAGCTGGGGGACGGCAACCTGCTCGACGCGGCTCTGACGGAGACCCAGATCCGGGCCGCCTGCGACATCGTGCGGGCCACCACGGGGCGAACCGGCCACCCGGTGGTGGTCATCCTGATGGTCGCCACCGGACCGGGAGCCGCTGACCGGGTCGAGGCCGCGGTGCGCCGCTGGGGCCGCCCCGCCGGCGAGCGCATCGGCCTCGCCGGTGATGCCGACGAGATCGTCGCCGGGATTCGTCGGCTGGTGGCGCTGGGCGTCACCTCCATCGCGGTCCAGCCGACCGACGACGAGCCGGACCTGCTCGGGCTGATCGCCTTCCTCGGGACCCAGGTCCGGCCGCGGCTCCGGGACTGACCTCGCCAGTCCCCTCAGGCGAGACCGGTCAGGGGGACCGATCAGGGGGACCGGTCAGGGGGACCGGTCAGGGGGACCGGTCGGGGGGACCGGTCAGCCGGGGCGGTGCGCGGCCTGGAGGACCGAAGCCGTCCGGTCCAGGGCCCGACGGGCACTGGGCAGAAACCGAGACAGGTAGACCGAGGCGTGCAGGTGGCCGGGAACCTCGTGCAGGTCGACGGTGACCCCGGCCTCCCGCAGCCGCTCGGCGTAGGCGACCCCGTCGTCGCGGAGCGGGTCGTACTCGCTGACCCGGATGTAGGCGGGCGGCAGACCGGTCAGGTCGGGGGCGAACAGCGGCGAGGCGTACGGCTCCCGGACCTGCTCGGGGCGGTCCAGGTAGAAGTCGTAACCCTCCTGCAGTGCCGCCCGCGTCAGCCCGTAGCCGGTGGCCAGCTGCTGGGCCGAGGGCTGGCTCAGGGTGAGGTCGCAGACCGGCGACTCGAGCACCTGGAAGGCGACGGCGGGTCCTCCCCGGTCCCGGGCCATCAGCGTGGTCACGGCGGCGAGGTTGCCGCCGACCGAGAACCCGCCGACCGAGACCCGGTCCGGGTCGACCCCGAGCTGCTCCGCGTTCTCGACCACCCAGACCAGGGCGGCGTACACGT
>JBBQAB010000229.1:0-3572 GCA_038198385.1 Propionibacteriales bacterium | reverse complement strand
CGGGCGGCCAGCCAGTCGGCGATGCCCCCCGCCTCGGCCGCCTCGTCGGGGGCCTCGACGAACGCCACCTCGGGTCCCGGAGGCAGCTGGGCCTGCAGGGTGACCGCCCCCAGGCCCTGTCCCCCCGGCCCGGCGCTCGTGGCCATGATCGCGTTGGCGCAGCGCACCACCTGGGGCGTTGAGCGGTAGTCCCGGACCAGCCGGACGACCTTGGCCTGGGGGTGCCGACGGGCGAACTCGGTCAGGAAGCTCGCCTGGGCCCCGGCAAAGGAGTGGATGGTCTGGGCCGGGTCGCCCACCACGCAGACGTCGGTGCGGTCCCCCCGCCACAGGGTCAGCAGCGCCTCCTGCAGGGGGCTGACGTCCTGGTACTCGTCGACGACCAGGTGCCGGTAGGTCCGGCGGATGGTGTCGGCCACCTCCGGGTGCTCCGACATCAGGGCGGCGGCACAGAGCAGGATGTCCTCGAAGTCGATCCGGCCCCGGTCCCGCTTGGTCGCCTCGTAGCCGGTAAAGATCCGGGCCACCGTCTCGGGGTCGATGGAGGCGATGCTGCGGTGGTGTCGCGCCGCGAGGCGGACGTAGTCCTCGGGGCTGACGTTGCTGACCTTCGCCCAAGCCACCTCCGAGACCAGGTCCCGCAGCCGGGGCGTGTCGACCCGGACCCGGAGTCGGCTCGCGGCCTCGGCCACCAGCGACATCCGGTTGCCCAGCACCTGCGGGAGCTCCCCGCCGTAGACCTGGGGCCAGAAGTACTGCGCCTGGCGCAGCGCCGCCGAGTGGAACGTCCGGGCCTGCACCCCGCGCGCACCCAGCTGCTGGAGCCGGCCCCGGAGCTCACCGGCCGCCCGCGTGGTGAAGGTCACCGCCAGCACCGAGGTGGGGTTGTAGGCCCCGGTGGCCACCCCGTACGCGATCCGGTGGGTGATGGCCCGGGTCTTGCCCGTCCCTGCGCCGGCGATGACCGCCACCGGCCCGGTCAGCGTGGTGGCCACCTCCCGCTGCTCGGGGTCGAGACCCGCCAGCAGCGCCTCGGGGTCGGCGGAGGAGGGACGAGCGGGAGCTGAGGACACGCTGACCAGCCTAAGCGCGGCCTCCGACATACAGTTCCGGCCGCCTCACCTCGCCCCCGATGCCGCCGCCTGGATGGCCAACCAGACCCTGGTCCTGGACGGGGGGGATCTCGACGTTCTCTTTCTCACCCGTCCGCCGGGGTGCCCGGCACCAAATCACCTCTGGTCATCCCTCCATGACCGCCCAGCCACCTCCCGAGGCCGCACCACAGCAAGGAGATCCCCTATGTGCCGTCTGCTCGGCTACGTATCCCACCAGCCCGTGAGCCTCGACGCCGTCCTGGGGGGACGCCGCGACGACTTCTTCAACCTCGCCCGCCAGCACGGCGACGGCTGGGGGGTGGCCTTGGGTGACGACGATGGCCTGCACCTGCAGAAAGAGCCGGGCTCGGCCCTGACCAGTCCTGAGCTGGCCGACCTCTCGGCCAGGAGCAGCGCCCGGGCGGGCCTGGCTCACCTGCGCTGGGCGACCCTGCACCTGGCCGTCCGCCCCGAGAACACCCACCCGTTCACCGACGGCGAGATCGCCTTCGCCCACAACGGCTCGGTGAGCCCGCCCGGGGCGCTGGACGCGCTGATCGCGCCCGAGCTGGCCGACCAGCGGCTCGGCACTACCGACTCCGAGCGCTACTTCCTGGCCCTGCGGAGCCGGATGCGACACCGAGACGTCGGGGCTGCACTGGCCCAGACCGTCGAGGACGTCGTGCTCTCCGGGGCCAGCGTCCACAGCCTGAACGCGCTGCTGCTGACCCCCACCCACCTGTACGCGGTCTGCTCCTACGACCCGGCGTCCTACGCCGATCCCGACTACTACCCCTTGATGTACCGGCGGGTGGGCGACACTGTGGCGGTCACCTCGACCGGCTGGGCCGAGGGGCCGGGCTGGTCGACCCTGGAGAACGGACGGATGCTGGTGATCGACCGCGCGACCCTGGAGCTGACGGTAGTGCCCGTCGCCCGACCGGTACGCCACGACGTGGTGGCGGCCGGGTGAGGCAGGAGCCTGTCTAGACCAGGGCGGCCTCGGGCGCGACGCCGAGGAGGAGGTCCCGTACGGTCCTCTGGAACAGGTCCCTGGGCCGGGGCGAGGAGATCGAGGCGGCCTGCCGCGCCGCCGTGTCCACGTCCTCCGTGAGGACGTCCACCTCGGAAGCACCCATGAGCTACCCCAGGAGCGTGCCGTGAAGATCTTCCTGTCCTCCGACATGGAGGGCACCGCCGGTATCGTCGACTGGTCCCAGTGCATCGGCCCGGGCCCGGAGTACCAGTACTGCCGCCGCCTGCTGCAGGACGAGGTGAACGCGGCCATCGAGGGCGCGCTCTCGGCCGGTGCCACGGAGTTTCTGGTCAACGACTCGCACTCCTCGATGCAGAACCTGCGCCCCGACGAGCTGCTGGGCAACGCCCGCTACCTCTCCGGCCGGCACCAGCCGCTCTCCATGATGCAGGGCCTGGACGACTCCTTCGACGCCGTCTTCTTCGTCAGCTACCACGGCTCGATGGCCTGCGAGGCGTCGACGCTCTCGCACCTACAACCCGAAGGCCATCGCGCGGGTGCTGCTCAACGGTCTCGAGGTGGGCGAGTCGGGCATCAACGCCCTGGTCGCGCAGGGCCACGGTGTCCCGATCGTGCTGATCACCGGCGACGACTCCACCGCTCTGGAGGCTAAGCGGGTCTGTCCCGGCATCCATAACGCCGTGGTCAAGCACTCGGTGACCCGGTTCGCGGCCGAGTCGCTGCACCCCACCGAGGCCAAGGACCTGATCCGGGAGGCGGCCCGCGCCGTACGGGAGCTCGCGACGGCCCGGCCGCCGCAGATCGAGCTGCCGGCCACGCTCGAGATCTCGTTCCAGAACGGCGACTTCGCCGAGATGGCCACCTGGGTGGAGGGCGTCGAGAAGGTCGACGCCCGTACGGTCCGCGTCACCGGCGACGACCCGATCCGGCTGTTCCGGACCTTCGTCACCGTCGTGCTGCTCACCCGGGCGATCGTCGAATGAGCCGGCTGGAGGGGCGGGTCGCCGTCGTCACCGGGGGGCCAGCGGGATCGGTGCGGCCACCGCCAGCGCTTCGGTGCCCTCGATGTCCTGGTCAACGACGCCGGCATCCCTCGCGGCTCCGGGCTGGCCCACGAGACCGACGTGGACGACTGGCGCCGGGCGGTGGCGGCCACCCTGACGGGTCATCTCGTCACCTTCGGGCACCCCTGGGAGCCGGTAGACCCGGGACACCCGGTGCCCGCTGGTCGGTGGAGACTCCCCCGGATGGGCGCCCTGGCGTGCTGGGGGCCGTGCGTCTGACCCGTAGAGTCCGGGGCGTGAAGCTGCGCGACCAGCAGGATGGCCCGGAGCTGCGCGACGGGCAGGAGGTGCTGCGGCTGCACGACGAAGCCGGCGTCTGGTGCGCGGACGCCCGGCTCTGGGACGACGACGGCGTACCTGCCGCTGGCCCGGTGGTGCCGCGCCCCGGGGCCAACCCGACGGCGGTCGCTGCGCTGT
>JBBQAB010000228.1:0-3131 GCA_038198385.1 Propionibacteriales bacterium | reverse complement strand
CGGTCAGCCCGACCCGGTCGGCGAGCAACCGGACCGCCGCCGACCCGGCCAACGCCACCACACCCGACCCGTCCCCGGTCACCGACAAGCCGTGCGCCCACCCGTTACGCTTCACCTGAAAAGTGCTCCTCGATCTGGGATGAATCAGTCCGTCGCAAGACTCATTCTCCCTGGTCAGGGGCACTTTTCACGTAATCAACTCACCGCTAGCAGCGAACCCTCATGCACGATCCGGGCTAGTCCATCAACACGTACGCCGCCTGCACAGCGGCGATTGTCACGACAGCCACAGCCGCGATTCTTCTAAATCCAAGGCCCGTTGTCGCCAGGTCAGGGCAACCCGGGTTGGAAACGTCGGGGTCGAGACGTACTCTCAACCCGCTGCCTTCGGCAGCCGGCCTGGGAGCACGATCGCCGCATCGGGCGAAGCCGCATCGTGCCTGCACCTGCTGCGCCGCCCAGGACTGCCGGGTCGTTCAGTCGCCAGGAGCCGTCATGAAGATCGCGATCACCGGGGCCACCGGCAGCATTGGCACCGCGTTGCTGCGGCGTCTCGTCGCGGACGGCGAGCACGAGCTCGTCGGGCTGGCGCGACGTACGCCTGTCAAGGGACGGGGCACCCAGGAGCACGGGTGGGAACGGGTGCACTGGACGAGTGTGGACCTGACGCGTGACGCCGACCGACCCGCTCTGGAGCGGGCCCTGGCCGACGCCGACGCGGTGGTGCACCTGGCGTGGGGTTTCCAGCCCTCCCACGATCCCGGCTACCTGGAGGAGCTCGGGGTCGGCGGCACCCGCCGCGTGCTCGAGGCCGCGGTCGCCCAGGGTGTCCCGCACCTGGTGCACATGTCCTCGGTCGGGGCCTACTCCCCCAAGATTGACGAGCACCCGGTCGACGAGACCTACCCGACCGACGGTGTCCGCAGCTCGATGTACAGCCGGCACAAGGTCGCGGTCGAGCGCATGCTGGACGCCCACGAGAGCCAGCCCGGCGGCGTCGCACGGCCGCACATCACCCGGTTGCGACCCGGGATCGTCGGCCAACGCGACGCGGGCAGCGCGCTGCTGCGCTACGGCGTGCCCGGCTACTTCCCGGGATGGGCCATCACCCTGCTGCCCCTGCTGCCGGTGGACCGGCAGCTGGCGATCCCGATGATCCACGCCGACGACGTGGCCGACGCGGTCGTACGGGCGATCACCCGGGCTGCGTACGGGGCGTTCAACCTCGCTGCCCCGCCGCCGATCACTCCTGACCTCATCGCCGCCGCCCTCGGTGCCCACCATGTCCATGTCCCGGCTCAGGTGTTGCGGGTCGCGGTCACCGGCTCCTGGCTTGCCCGGCTGCAGCCGCTGGACCCCGGCTGGCTGGATCTCGGCATGAACGTGCCGCTCATGGACACCACCCGCGCCCGCAAGGTGCTCGGCTGGGCCCCCAGCCACACCGCCGACGCGGTCCTGACCGAGACCGTCACCGCGCTCCGCGACTCCGCTGCCGGGTCGACCCCGGCCCTGCGCCCCCGAAGCGTGGCCGGTCAGCTCCGCGACCGCATCCGCCGTGGGCCGATCGCCTCGCGGCCGCGGCCATGACGACGTTCACCCCGGTCCGGTCGCCTGCGCCGGCTCGAGGTGCGGGTCTGGTCAGAGCCAGCCACCCCGGACCGGCGGTGGTGGTCACCACCGTGCTGACCGCGTACGGAATCTCATCCGGTCTCGACCCGGCCCGGGTCGCGCTCGTTTTGACCGCGGTGCTCGCCGGTCAGCTCTCGATCGGCTGGAGCAACGACCTGGCCGACGCGGCTCGGGATCGAAGCGTCGGCCGGACCGACAAACCGTTGGCCACCGGCGAGCTGTCGACCTCCACAGTCCGCCTCGCCTGCGTCGTCTCCGTCCTGGCCACGATTGGGCTGTCGCTGAGCTTCGGGTTCGTGGCGGGCCTGCTGCACCTGGGCTGTGTCGCGGCCGGGTGGGCGTACAACCTGGGGCTGAAGGCCACCGTGCTCTCCTGGCTGCCCTATGCGGTGGCCTTCGGCGGCTATCCCGTCGTCGTCACGCTGGCCGAGCCGGGCGCGGGGCCGCCGCCCTGGTTCGTCGCGGCCGCCGGAGCGCTGCTCGGGGTGGGCGCGCACCTAGTCAACGCGCTACCCGACCTCGTCGACGACGAGGCCACCGGCATCCGCGGGCTTCCGCACCGGCTCGGTCACCGGCGCGCCTGCTGGGCCGCCGTGGCGAGTCTGGCCGCGGCCACCGTGCTGCTCGCTCTCGGCGTCGCCGACGCCGTGCCCGGCGCGGTGCTGGTGCTCGTGCTCGTCACGGTGGCCGTGCTCGTCGGGCTGACCCTGGTCACCCGGGGCCGGACGCCGTTCCGGGCCGCGCTCGGAATCGCCCTGGTCGACGTGCTGCTGATGGTGCTCGCCGGGTGAGCGGCCGCAGGTGGGACCTGGCCATCGTTGGCGCCGGACCGGCCGGCTCGACCGCGGCCCTGGCTGCACTGGCCGAGCGACCACGCGCGCGGGTGTTGCTGATGGACCGCGAACGCTTCCCTCGCGACAAGAGCTGTGGTGACGGCATCGCCCCCCACGTCCTAGACGTCCTCGGCCCCCTGGGTGCTGGGGACGTGGTCGAGGGCTGGACGCCGTTGCAACAGCTCGAGCTCTCGTGCGGCCGACGTACGGTCCGTGGTCGGATGGCCCGACCGGGCTGGGTGATCCCCCGCCAGGTCTTCGACGCCCGGCTGGTGGACCGAGCCGTCGCCGCGGGCGCCCACCTAGTCCAGCACCGGGTCCGCGAGGTCCGGGTCGAGCCCGACGAGGTGGTCCTGGACGGGCACATCCAGGCTCAGGTCGTGGTGGCCGCGGACGGCGCCCACTCCGCCGTCCGCAGCGCCCTGGCCAGTCCTCGGCGCGGGCGGCGCGCGATCGCGATGCGCGGCTACGCCCCGACCGCACCCGGCCGGGCCGGATCTCAGGTGATCCGCTACAGCGAAGGTCGACCCCAGCCGTCGTACGCCTGGGCCTTCGACCGTGGTGACGGCATGTCCAACGTCGGCTACGGCGAGCTCGTCGACGACGGACCGCGGCCCTCACGTGGGCAGCTGCTCGAGCGGCTGGAGTCGCTGCTGCCCGGCACCGTCG
>JBBQAB010000227.1:0-2253 GCA_038198385.1 Propionibacteriales bacterium | reverse complement strand
TGTCGGTCATGCAACGACGCTCCCCGTGGTGGGGTCGACGCACCACACGGATCCGACCCACTGGCTAGGGAGACCGAGATGGCGACCGTACTGCTGCTCACCAACGACATGCACTCGTCCTCGGAGATCCTTCCGGCCCTGGAGCTGCTCCCGCATCAGCTCAGGGTCGCGCAGGCCGAGGCCACCGCGCTGCTGGACGCCCCGGCTGCGGACGTCATCCTGCTGGACGCGCGTCGGGACCTCGTCGGGGCCCGCTCGCTCTGTCGGCTGATGGAGACCACGGGCAAGGAGGCACCTCTCCTGGTCATCGTGAACGAGGGCGGTCTGGCCGCCCTGTCCTCGGACTGGGGCTTCGACGACCTGCTGCTGGCCTCCGCCGGTCCGGCTGAGGTCGACGTCCGGATCCGCCTGGCCATGGCGCCGTCGGCGTCCAGCGGCACCGACCCGCTGATCCGGACCGGCAACATCATCATCGACGAGGCCGGCTACAGCGCAAAGCTGAACGGCACCCAGCTCGACCTCACCTACACCGAGTTCGAGCTCCTCAAGTATCTCGCTCAGCACCCCGGTCGGGTCTTCAGCCGCCAGCAGCTGCTCAGCGACGTCTGGGGCTACGACTACTACGGGGGCACCCGGACCGTCGACGTGCACGTCCGTCGGCTCCGGGCCAAGCTCGGTCCCGAGTACGAGTCGGTCATCGGTACGGTCCGGAACGTGGGCTACCGCTTCGTGGCCCCGGCCGAGGAGTCGACCGCCCGCATCTCGAGCCTCTGACCCGAACACGCCCAGGAGCGGTCAGGCCCCGAAGCAGCCAAGCCCGGGAGCGGTCAGGCGTTGTCGGCGGCGTTCCGGCTGCGTTCGACCAGGCGGCGCAGGTGCACCGGAACCGTCCCGGGAGGACCGTCGGCCCGTAGGTACTGGACCGCGCTCAGCACCTGGGCGCCGAGGACCAGGACCAGGGTGACGGCCAGCAGGGCCGACGCCGGGGCCGACCAGCCGGCGTACGCGCTCCCGCTCATGCCCGCGACCAGCGCCAGGACGGCAATGGCGTACGAGGCCAGGTGCGCCACCCACGACATCCGCACCTCAGCGTGCAGGTCCTGCGGGCGGACCCCCCGCCAGGAGGCCATCGCCCGACGCCAGACCAGCACCTGGACCACGCACGCGCCCAGCATGGCCACCGCGGCACCCAGGGCGGCGACCGCCCAGCCGCGGCCGATGACCTGGGAGGAGACCGTCGGGAAGACGGCCACCCCTCCGGCCGCGGTCAGTACGCCCACCAGGGCGGCGCCGGTCCCCACCCAGACAAGCCGGAGGTGCGGCAGCATCCGGGCCGCCACGGCGGGCTGCTCCGTGGCGCCGTAGGCACCGATGTCGCGGGGGTCGTACTCCGGATCGAGCATGTCGCAGGGGCTTCCTCTCTCCACCGGGGGCCGCGAGGTCCAGATTCACCCCACCTGGGCCCGACCCGAAGTCTAGATCCCCTAGCGTGAGCCTCATGGCTGACCACGACCGCATCCTCGCCAGCCCCGAGCTGACCGCCGCTGAGGTGGCCCAGGTCGAGCGGCTCGCGTCCGCCGCGACCGCGGTCGACGGGGCGCCCGCCCTGAACGAGGCCGCCCGGTTGCACCTGCGGCACCCGCGGCCCGGCGTCGTGCACCTGCGCGCGGTGGCCGAGACCCCCGCTGGCGTGGAGCTGCGGGGCTACGCCCAGGCCGAGGACGGAGCGGACGCCGCCACCGGACAGGTCGTGATCGCCCCGGACCACCGGCGCCGGGGCCTCGGCACCGCCCTCGTCGAGCGCCTGAGCGCCGACTCGGTCCTCCCGGTGCAGTTCTGGGCTGTGGGTGACGCCCCGGCCGCCCAGGCGCTGGCCCGGCGCACCGGGCTGGTGGCTCGCCGGACCCTGCTGATCATGCGGCGGCCCGTCGGTCAGCCGGTGCCGGCCTCCGACCTGCCCGACGGCGTATGGCTCCGGTCCTTCGTCCCCGGCACCGACGACCGGGCCTGGCTCGCCGTGAACGCCCGCGCCTTCGCCGACCATCCCGAGCAGGGCTCGCTCACCCAGGCCGACCTGGACGAGCGGATGGCCGAGCCGTGGTTCGACCCCGACGGCTTCCTGCTGGCGGTCCGCGGGGAGTCGGTCCTGGGGTTCCACTGGACCAAGCAGCACCCCGACCGGCTCGGCGAGGTCTACGTGATCGCGGTCGAGCCCGCCGCCGGCGGGGGGGGGGGGGGGGGCGCGGGGGGGGG
>JBBQAB010000226.1:0-4059 GCA_038198385.1 Propionibacteriales bacterium | reverse complement strand
CTGCTCGCCGAGGACACCGGCCCGCACGAGCGCGCCTTCGACGTGATGGTCCGCGCCGTCCTGATCCTCGCGGGTACGGCCGGACGGGCCATGAAGACCCGGGGCACCGGCACCATCGTCAACGTCTCCAGCACGGCGGGCTACGTGACCATGGGCAACTACTCCGCGATCAAGGCGTGGGTGACGGTCTACTCCGAGGGGCTGGCCAACGAGCTGCGCGGCTCGGGGGTCTCGGTCACCGCGCTCTGCCCGGGCTGGGTGCGGACCGAGTTCCACGAGCGGGCCGCCATCGGCACCAGCAAGATCCCGGACGCGATGTGGCTCGAGGCCGACGACCTGGTCGAGCAGTGCCTGCGCGACGTGGCCGCGGGCAAGGTGATCTCGATCCCCTCAAAGCGCTACGGGGTCCTGATCGGAGCCGCCCGGCTGGCTCCGCGTCGCCTCATCCGGGCCGTCTCCCGCGCCCTCTCCTCCGGTCGGCACTGACCGGCCCGAGCAGCCCGAGCGGCCCGTACGAGCTCAGCCGATCCGCGCAGGACGCGTGACGTCGGTGTGAACGCAACCCAGCTCCGGGCCGCTCCGAACTCTCTGTGTGGACAACAACGCTGCGGCCCGCCGCCGCCGACCACGAGGACCGGCCGCCTGCGGTCGGTTAGGGTGAGGGCGTGTCCAGCCGAAGTCGCTACACGTCGCCGCTGCACGCGGGGGCGCGGTTCCTCGCCCAGCGCGGGGTGCTGAAGCCGGCCATCTGGCGCATGGCCACCGTGACCGTCCTGGGCCGCGAGCGTCTCGCCGGGGTCAAGGGACCGTTCGTCGTGGTCTCCAACCACAGCAGCCACCTGGACGCCCCGCTCATCATCGGCGCGCTGCCCCGCCGGCTGTCGCGCTACCTCGCGGCCGGGGCCGCCGCAGACTACTTCTTCGAGGTGCGCTGGCGCCGGCGTCTGACCTCGCTGTTCTTCAACGCGTTCCCGGTCGACCGTACGGGGCTCCGCGGCCGCAAGGGCCTGGCCACCAGCCTGCTCGACGACGGTGTCCCGCTGCTGCTGTTCCCCGAAGGCACCCGGTCCCGGACCGGAGAGCTGGGCGCGTTCAAGCCCGGCGCCGCCGCCCTGTGCATCAGTCGCGACGTGCCCTGCCTGCCGGTGGCCATCGTGGGCGCCTCCGCGGCGATGCCGTACGGGCGGAACTGGCCGGTGCGCGGTCGCCAGCCCGTCTGGCTGATGTTCGGCGAACCCCTGCACGCCGAGGACGGCGAGACCGTCCCCGAGTTCTCCGACCGGATCGCGAAGGAAGTCCGCGGTCTGATTGACCAGACCACCACCGTGATCGAGCAGCTCGCCTGATGGCGGAGCCCGCCGGAGTCGTAGCCGTACCCGAAGGAGACTGAGATGCCGAACGTCAAGCACATGAAGTGGACGGGTTGGGGCGTCGAAGGCCTCGGCTTCCACCACGAGGACAAGCCCGGGCTGCGTCCCTTCGTGCAGGAGATCATCGACCTCGACCTGAACGAGCCGCCGGTGGCCGGCCTGGCCCTGGACGAGATGCCGATCGCGGACCCGGTGATCACCGACGACCTGCTCGGCGGCCTGCGCGACGCGGTCGGGGCGGACAACGTCCTCAGCGACGATCTCGAGCGGATCGTGCACACGTACGGCAAGAGCATCCGCGACCTCCTGCGGCTGCGCGCCGGGGATATCCCGCGGGTGCCCGACGTGGTCGTCTACCCGGCCGACGAGGCCCAGGTCCAGCAGGTCGTCGACCTCGCCGTGGGCGCCGACGCGGTGCTCATCCCCTTCGGCGGCGGCAGCAACATCTCCGGCAGCCTGCAGCCCCGGGAGGACGAGACCCGGACGGTCATCTCCCTCGACCTCGGCCGGCTCAACCTGGTCCTGGACATCGACGCCGACGCCGGGCTGGCCCGGATCCAAGCCGGCGCGCTCGGTCCTGACATCGAGGAGCAGCTCGCCGCGCGCGGCTGGACGCTGGGCCACTTCCCCGACAGCTTCACCCACAGCACCATGGGCGGCAGTGTCGCGACCCGGTCCTCGGGCATGCAGTCCGACAAGTACGGCGACATCGCCGAGATCACCAAGGGCCTGCGGGTCGTGCTGCCGGGTCGGATGCTCGAGGTCCGGGCCGTGCCCAACTCCTCCACCGGCCCCAGCGTCAAGGAGATGATCCTGGGCTCGGAGGGTCGCCTCGGCGTCATCACCGAGGTCACCGCCCAGGTGCACCGGATCCCCGCGGAGCGGCTGATCCTCGGCTACCTCTTCCCCTCGTGGGAGGCCGGCGTGGCCGCGATGCAGGAGATCTCGGCCAGCGACGCCCACCCGCTGGTCACCCGGGTCTCCGACGCGGGCGAGACCCGGTTCTCCTTCTCCACCCGGAAGAAGAGCAACGGGGTTTCGGTGTCCGGCCTGGTCAGCAAAGGCCTGATGAAGGTGCTGGAGACCCGCGGCTGGGACCTGTCCAAGGTGTGTCTGTCGTTCATCGGGCACGAGGGGGCCAAGACCTACGTTGCCCGCGAGAAGGCCATCGTCAAGAGCATCGTCTCCCGGCACGGCGGCATCCTTCTCGGCAAGGGCCCGGGCGTGCTCTACGACCAGAAGAAGTTCGACACCCCCTACATCCGGGACTTCCTGCTCGACAGGGGGGCAGCGGCCGACGTGTCCGAGACCGCGGCGCCGTGGTCCAAGCTCGTGCCGCTCTACGACAACGTGATGACCAACGCCAAGAAGGCGTTCGCGCAGCTCGGCGTCACCGGCTGGATCATGTGCCATCTGTCGCACTCGGAGCACTCCGGCGCCTGCCTCTACTTCACCTTTGCGTTCCGGCACGACGGGGTCGACCCGATTGCCCAGTACGAGGTGGTCAAGCAGGCCGTCCAGCAGACCTTCCTGGACTCCGGCGGTACCCTGTCCCACCACCACGCGGTGGGCACCGAACACGCGCAGTGGCTGGAGCAGGACGTGTCCGAGCCGGGCGTCGCCATGATCAGCGGGCTGTTCAGCGCCATCGACCCGGGCCAGAACTTGAACCCCGGCAAGATCATCACCGATCCGGTCCGCACCCCGACCGCGGTCTGAGGCTCAGGCCCCGCTGACCACCCGGGCCTCGGCCTCCAGCTCGGCCAGCACCACCTGGACGGCCCGGCGAGCGGCCCGGTCCGGCCGCAGCAGTGCCTCGACGAACCGGCCCGCCCGGAGGTCCCGCAGCGGGACCAGGGCGAACGCGCCCGCCGACCGCCCGAGGCTGGAGTGCCGCGGCAGCAGGGCCACCCCGTGCCCCCCGGCCACCAGCTTCTCAATCAGCGGCAGGTGGGTGGTCCGCCGGACCACCCGGACCGGGGCTTCGGCGCGGGCGGCGATCGCACTCAGCACCCGGTCGATCGGGAAGTCGGGCGGCGGGGCGATCCAGTCCTCCCCGATCACGTCGGCCGGGGTGACGTGGGCCTGGCCGGCCAGCGGATGGTCCAGGGGCAGGGCCACGTCGAGGGGCTCCCGCATCAGCGGAACCACGGTCAGCCCACGGCTACCCGCCGGCTGCACGTCGTCGGACCGGTGGGCCACGACCAGGTCGTAGTCGGCGGTCAGCCCGGCGAACGCGTCCTGGGACACGTCCTCGTCGAAGGTCTGCAGGTGCACGGCCGGGTAGGCCCGCAGCCGGACCAGGAGCCCGGGCAGCAGCAGCTCCGCGGCGGAGAAGAAGACAGCCAGCCGTACGGTGCCGGCGACGTCGCCCTGGTAGGCCTGCCAGGCCGCCTCGGCCTCGGCGAGCGCGGTGGCCACCCGGACCGCACTCACCGCCAGCGCCCGGCCCGCGTCAGTGAGCTCGACCCCCCGGCCCACCCGCTCGACCAGGGACACCCCCAGGTGGGCCTGCAGGGCCTTGAGCTGCTGGGAGACCGCCGACGGCGTACGCCCGGTCGCCTCGGCCACCGCGGTCACCGAGCCCCGGTCGGGGCGGGCGGCCCGCAGGGCGGGCCGGGCCCCCGGCCCCCGTGATTAATTTGCGTGGGGGTCCACGTCCTCCGCCGGGGCAAGGGTGGGGGGGGGG
>JBBQAB010000225.1:0-10662 GCA_038198385.1 Propionibacteriales bacterium | reverse complement strand
GGTTGGCCAGCCGGTCGGTGTTCCGGGTCCCGGTGCGGTCGGACATGTAGAGGTAGGTCACCGTGGTGTTGGCCGTCCCGGTCGGGACGGGGATCGCGGCGACTATCTGGCCCGGGATCGGCGGCTCCGGGGCGTCCAGGACGTCCTGGGTCGTGGCCAGCGCCCACAGCACCGAGTCGGCCCGGGTCAGCAGGCTCAGCCCGCCCTCCTGGTGCACGACAACCGTCGTGCCCGACAGCACCGGCACGCGGAACTGGTCCAGGATCCGCTGCTCGATCCGCAGCACCGGACTGTCCGGCGGGAGCAGGTCACCGAAGCCCCCGCCGCCACCGCCGCTGCTGGGCAGGAACGCGGTGAAGCCGACGGCCAGCGCCACCCAGACCGCCACGATGACCCACCGCCCGGCGGTCACCGCCACCCGGTAGCCGTGGCCCACGGCGACGACCCCGCGACCGAGGGTGGACCACAGTCGACGCAACGGTGCAGCCGGTGCTGCCGGTGGTGTCGCTGGCACTGTGGGCCTTCCCGTCAGACCGTGTCGTGGACGTCAACTCTTATCATGGACGCCCAGGCTCGCCCGAGCCCGCAGGAGGCCCCACATGACCACGTCCGATTCCCCCGACGCGCCGCAGCCCAGCCGGGCCGTCGCCGAGCCGAAACGTCGTAGACCGCGGTGGTGGGTCACGCTGGCGACGTTCGTGGCCGGGATCCTGGTCGGCGTGCTCGCGGTCGGCCTGCTCAGCGTCGGCACCCCGGACTTCGTGACCGCCGCCGACAGGGACGCCGCGGCCAACCCGCCGCCATCCGGCGGCGGCACCGTGGCCGTGGCCGCTCAGGCCCGGGTGAACGCCGCCTGCCTGCGCGTGATCAACGAGGGCCAGGACACCTACACGGTCCTCACCGGGCTGGACGAAGCCGTGACCGACGTCGACCTCCAGCGGCTGGACGACATCGTCCGGCGCCTGCAGCCCATCCAACCACGGCTCCAGCGGGACCTGGCCGATTGCGAGGTGGACGTCTCCACCGGTCCCGGCTCCGAGCCCGCGGGCTCGGCCTCCGCGCCGGCCCCCAGCCCCACGCCGACCCGCTGACCCCGTGACCGCTGTCCCCGTGACCGCCGACCCCGTGACGGCCGACGCGACGGCTTCTAGCGGTCGGACGACGGACTCGGGGACAACCGGTCCGACTCTGGCGTGAGCACCGTGACGCCACTGTCGGCCAGCGCGGCCACAAGGTCAGGTGGCGGTGGAGTCTCGGCGACGACGTAGTCCGCCCGCCCGAGGTCGGCGATCTGGGCGAACAGCCGCCGACCGAACTTGGAGGAGTCGGCCAGCACCGCGACCCTGGCGCGTTCCATCATGTCGCGCATCATCGTGGCGTCCTCCAGGTTGCTGGTGGAGTAGCCGTCGTCGACCGACACCCGCCCACCCCGATCACCGCGAGGTCGCAGCGCAGCGGGTGCTCGCTCCCGCCGGACGTGCTGTGGAACCGGATCGGCCCGGTCGTGGTCTGGGTGACCAGCTGGACTGACCCGCTCCGGGCCACCGCCAGCACGGTCGTACCGCCGTTCATCATCACCGACGACCCGTCCTGAACCAGCTGGGCGGCCAAGGCGCCGATCGTGTCCTTGGCCTCGATCTGCAGCCGGAGCCGCACGTCGATCCCTGTGTCGGGCCGGGGCAGCGCGGTCGTGCTGATGGCCCCCCCATGGGTGCGGATGAGCAGACCATCCGTGTCGAGCTGGTCCAGGTCACGCCGGATCGTGTCGGGCGACACCCCGAAGCGGGCGGCCAGGGCGGTCACCGTCACCTCCCCGACCTCGGAGACGTACGCGGCGAGGTCGGCCTTCCGGCCGGCGGGCAGCCGTACGCCACGATCCGCCTCGGTCCATCCCCGCAGGGTCATCCTCAGCTCCTCGCCTCTGGGTCCGGGTGCCGCCTGCGCGCCTGCGGTGCGGGCCCTGACCCACCGCAGGCCATCCCGGGGCCGCCAACCGCCTGACCGGCCTTCCACCAGGCCCGGTCCCCCATGCACCGCGGTTGATCTCCACGAGAACCGGCCCTAGTATCGCCAATACCTGCATAAGACTGCATATGTCGGCAGACAGGCATCTGGCGGCCCCGTCCTCGGCCTCGTGGTCGCCGCCCTGGAGGACCTGCGGAGACTCGTGACCGCACCGACCCTGGTAGTGCACCCGAGATACTGGTCCCTGGCCTTCGGTCGCACCCCTGAGCTCTACCGGGAGTCGCTCCGGGGCGGCATCACCATGGCCAGCACCCGCTACCTGTACGGCGACGACTTCACCCGGGCCGACTACGACCGCGTCGACGCCCTCCCACCCGGCGAGGCGGGGGTCGCGTTCGCCACCGCGGTCGAGGCCCGGCTCCCCGGTCGCGTCGCCTGCCGGCCGGCCTTCGTCCTGCGGACCGACACCCCCACCACGGTCGGGCTCGGCGACACCTTCGTCGGGGGCTTTCTGGCCGCGTGGTGGCAGGGCTGACCGGTCGCGGCCGATGACCCGTCCGCGGCTGAACGGCGTGGAGACCCGGGGCGCAACCGGGGTCACACCGACAATCTCGGCCCAGGACTTGCACAGCCACGGGTGCTCCGCTTAGTTTGTCCTCACCGCGTTGCACATTCGTTATCAGGTCTCCGGCGTGTCGTGGTGACACGAGACATGCTTGTTACCTGAATTCGGGGCCTGCTCCGCGGTCGCACCCGCCGCACCCGATGTGCGGAAGGTGCGCGCGTACGTCCGGAGCGCCGAGCATCGCCGGCCGGGCGGAAGGCCGGGATCGTCCCGGACGCGAGGCGATGGTGGGGGAACCACCCGGTGCCACGGCCCTGCCTGGCACCACGGGGTGAAGTGGACAGAACGGACCTCGTGCGTCTCCGACGCACCAGTCTTGCCTGCCCGCCGGGCACCTGACCGCCCGAACCCGTCAGCTCACCTCGCAGGCGCAACGTCAGGAAGGACATGCAGATGACCGGAACCAACCGCCTCCGCCGTATCGCTGGACGCTTCGTGGGAGCCGCGGCTGCGCTGGCTCTGGCCGGAGGCCTGTCGATCGGTGCGGCAACCACCGCCGAGGCCGCAACGGTCTGGGACCGGGTGGCCAGCTGCGAGAGCGGCGGCAACTGGAAGATCAACACCCACAACGGCTACTACGGGGGGCTGCAGTTCAGCTCCAGCACCTGGCGCGGGTACGGCGGCCGCTCGTACGCCTCGCAGGCCAACGGCGCCACCAAGGGCGAGCAGATCCGGGTCGCGCAGCGGGTCCTCAAGGCCCAGGGTCCCGGTGCCTGGCCGGTCTGCAGCCGGCACGCCGGCCTGAGCCGCAGCAACGGAGCGGCGGTGTCCACCTCGACGACGGTGACCAAGAAGGCCACCACGACCAAGAAGGCGTCCTCCAGCGCCCACAAGACGGTCAGCGTCCGCAGCGGGGACACCCTGTCCAAGATCGCGGCGCGCTACCACGTCTCCGGCGGCTGGAAGGGCCTGTGGAAGCTGAACACGTCCACGGTGTCCAACCCCAACCGAATCAACATCGGCCAGAAGCTCCGGATCAGCTGACCGCTTCCGGCCCCACGAGAAGAGTCCGCCCACGTCGACGACGTGGGCGGGCTCTTCGGTGTTCGGAAGGGGGTTCTCCAGGACTCGCGATGGGCCGGCGGCATCCGGCTCAGCGCTCGTGGGTGTACGGGCGGCGCAGCGACACCTCGGGGTTGAGCTCGACCCCGAAGCCCGGGGTCTCGGGCAGCCGGAGCCGACCGTCTACCGGGACGGGCTCGTGGAGGAGGAGCGGGGTGAACATGGGCACGACGTGGTCGGCCTCGGGTGCCATCATCAGGAACTCCGCGAACGGGCTGTTGGTCCGGGTGATGACGAAGTGGTAGGAGTACACGCTCGACCCGTGCGGGACGACCATCGCGCCGTACGCGTCAGCCAGGGCGGAGATCTTGACCAGCTCCGTGATGCCCCCGCACCAGCCCACGTCGGGCTGGATGATGTCGGCGCAGCCCATCTCCAGCAGCATCCGGAAGCCCCAGCGGGTGGCCTCGTGCTCCCCGGTGGTGACCAGCATGCCGCGCGGGACCTTCTGGCGTAGGTCGCGGTAGCCCCAGTAGTCGTCCGGCGGCAGGGCCTCCTAGATCCACTTGAGACCGTGCTTGGCTGCTCCGTCGGCCAGGCGTACGGCGTACTCCAGGTCCAGCGACATCCAGCAGTCCCACATCAGCCAGAAGTCAGGGCCGACGAGCTCACGCATCTGGGCCAGCTCGGCCAGGTTCTGGCGCAGCCCGTCCTCGCCCTCGTGGGGGCCGTGATGGAGCGCCATCTTGCCCCCGATGAAGCCCATCTCCTGGGCCAGGTCGGGACGGGCGCCGGTGGCGTAGAGCGCGAGCTCTTCGCGGACGGCGCCACCGAGCAGCGCGTAGACCGGTTCCTCGCGCAGCCGGCCGACCAGGTCCCACAGGGCCAGGTCGACGGCACTGATCACGTTGAGGACCAGCCCTTTGCGACCGTAGAAGAGCGTCGAGCGGTACATCTGGTCCCAGATGAGCTCGAGGTCGGTGACCCGGGCCCCCTCGAGGAACCGGGCCAGGTGGCGCTCCACGATCCAGGCCCCAGGCTCGCCCGCGGTGGTGACGCCGAAACCGACCGTGCCGTCGTCAGCCTCCACCTCGACCACCAGCGTGCCGAGGACGTTCAGCCCGAAGCTGCGCCGGCTGTCGGCGTAGCCCGGGTAGCGCGACATCGGGGTGGCGATGTGGTCGTCGATCCAGTGGAAGCCCTCCTGGTCGTGGTAGTCCGCTCCCCCCCCGGACTCGACGGTGAAGGCCCGGACCTCGCGGATCCGCCGCTCGCTCACCGCCCGTTCCCCCCGGTCGGGGGCCCTTTCGGGAAGACCAGGATCTTGCTGGCGGAGCTGCGACCACGGGCCAGGTCGTCGAAGCTCTGCGGCGCCTCGTCCCAGCCCACCCGGCCGTCGACCAGCTGCTGGACCCCTTCCGGTACGGTGCCGACCCAGGCTGCCGTCTCGGCGAAGTCGGTCGCGCTGTAGGTGAAGGCCCCGATCAGGCTGCGCTCGGCGGTGATCAGCCCGTACGCGGCCAGGTCGAGCTGGGGCGAGCCCATCCCGACCAGGACGATCCGGGCGCCGAGACCTGACGCGGCGAGGGCGTCGGCGACGGTCGCGCTGACCCCGACTGCGTCGACCACCAGGGTGGCCGGCCCGCCGAGCCGGTCGCTGACCGCAGCGGCCAGGTCCCCGGCCGTCGGGTCGACGACGTCGGCCCCCAGCCGGGCACACAGCTCGCGCCGGGAAGCGCTGACGTCGGAGACCACGATCCTGGCCACGCCGAGCCGACGGGCGGCCAGCACGCAGGCCTGGCCGATGGGTCCACCGCCGATGACCAGCACCCGGTCCGCCGGCGTGGGATCCCCCCGCCCTACGGCGTGCCAGCCGACCGCGAGCGGCTCGACCAGCGCGCCGAGCTCGGCGGGCATCTCCTCAGGCAGCTCGACCACGTTCGTCGCCGGCACGACCACCAGGTCGGCGAAGGCAGCCGGGATCTCCGGAGCCACCCCGAGCACCTTCTTGTCGGCACAGTGCTGCGGGCGGCCCGCGTCACAGGCCTCGCAGTGGCCGCAGGCCATCACCGGGTTGACCGTGACCAGCCGACCCAGGTCCGGTCCGCTGACCCCCTCGCCGAGGGCGGCGACCCGGCCCACGGTCTCGTGGCCCATCACCTGGCCGGGGTGGCGGCGGCCGTTCTCCCCGGAGTAGCCGTGGAAGTCCGAGCCGCAGATGCCGGTGGCGGTCACCTCGATGACGACCTCCCCGGGTCCGGCCTGCGGGTCGGGCCGGTCCTCCACGGCGATGTCGTAGTCGCCGCGCAGCACCAGCGCCCTCATGGGGTTTCGCCCTCGGTCTGCACCCGCCCCTGGGTACGCATGCCCTGTGGGTCGGCGGCGGTCGCCGTGCCCGAGTAGCGGGAGTCGACCTCGTCCAACCGGCCGGCCTCGACGTCGTTGGCCTTCTTGAACAGCCCGGTCAGGGCGAAGAGGATCGCGCCGACCACGGCTCCGACGGCGAGCGAGTACAGGCCCCAGTTGCCGCCCACGTTCTCCTTGAAGTAGTCCCGCATGTTGGGCGCGAGGAAACCGCCCAGGTTGCCCAGGGAGTTGATCAGACCGATGCCGGCGGCCGCGGCGTACCCGGTCATGTACTCGGTCGGCAGGGTCCAGAAGATCGGCTGCATGGCCACGAAGCCGATGGCCGCCAGGGCCAGACCACCGATGGCGAGCACCGGAGTGCCGCTCAGGGCGCCCGAGATGACGATGCCGACGGCCGTGGTCAGCAGCAGCAGCGACCCGATCAGACGGTGCTTGCGGGTGCGGTCGGCCAGCCCCGGGAAGAACGCGACCGAAGCCAGCCCGAAGAGCCACGGGATGGCGGTGACCAGGGAGGCCCCGAACCCGAGCTTCTGGCCGGTGATGGCCACCACCTGGGTGGGCAGGAAGAAGGTCACGCCGTAGACCGCGACCTGGATGCAGAAGTAGATGGCCGCGAAGTACCAGACGCGCCAGTTGCCCAGCGCAGCCAGTACCTTCTGGGGGCCGTGGCCCTCGCCCTTGGCCGTGTCCTCAGCCTCGATCGTTTCCATCAGCGCCGTGCGCTCGTCCGCCGGCAGCCACTTCGCGTCCTTGGGCCGGTCGGTCAGGTAGAAGAAGGACCAGACACCCACGGCGATGGCGAGCACGCCCTCGACCAGGAACATCCACTGGATGCCCCGCAGTCCAGCCACACCGTTCAACTCTAGCAGGCTGCCCGACAGCGGGTTGCCCAGGATGCCGGCCAGGGCGATCCCCATGTAGAAGAAGCCGCGGGCCCGGCTCAGGTGCCGCGCCGGGACCCAGTAGGTCAGGAACAGGATCACCCCGGGAAAGAAGCCCGCCTCGGTGATGCCGAGAAGGAAGCGCAGGGCGTAGAAGCTGGTCGGACCCTGCACGAAGACGAAGCAGGCCGCCACGATCCCCCAGGTCACCATGATGCGCGCCAGCCACCAGCGCGCCCCTACCCGGTGCAGCAGGATGTTGCTGGGAATCTCGAAGATGGCGTAGCCGACGAAGAACAGGCCGGCCCCGAAGGCGTACGAGGCCGCGCTGATCCCGAAGTCGACCTCGAACTCCTTCTGCGCGAAGGACACGTTGCTGCGGTCCAGGAACGCGATGATGTACATCAGGAGCAGGAACGGCACCAACCGCTTGAAGACCTTCTTGGTGGCGAGCTCGCTGAGCTCGAAGCGCCGGCTGACGGCGCCGGTGGAGGTGGTGGACATCGGTTTCTCCCTGGGTTCTCAACGGTGAATGGGGTCGTGCTGGTGGCCGCTCGGGCCTTCGGGTGGCGACGGGCGCGGCCGTCACCCCCGGCTCAGTGCATGTACTTGCCGCCGTCGACCTGAAGCGTCGCGCCGTTCATGTAACCCCCGCCATCGGAGAACAGGAACGCGATGGTGGCGGCAATCTCGGCCGGCTGGCCGACGCGGCCCAGGGGGATGCCGGAGGACATGGAGGCCTTGCGCTCGTCGGTCAGCCGACCACCCATGATCTCGGTGTCGATCGGCCCGGGGGCGAGCACGTTGACCGTGATGCCGTACGGGCCGAGCTCGCGCGCCCCGCCGTGCGCCATCCCGATCACGGCCGCCTTGGCGGTGGCGTAGACCCCCTTGGAGAAGGTCCCGCCGCCGTCGAAGGCGGTGATGGAGGAGGTGTTGACGATCCGACCGACCCCCTGGGGGATCATCCGCTCGGCGGCGGCCTTCAACATCAGGTAGGAGCCGGTCACGTTGACCGCCATCACCCGCTCGAACTCGGCCAGGCCACACTCGACCAGCGGGGTGGGGCTGGCGATGCCGGCCAGATTGACCAGGCCCACGACCGGGGACAGCTCGGCGTCGATCCGGGCGAAGAGTGCCGCCACCGACTCCTCCGAGGAGATGTCGGTGGGTACGGAGATCACGTTGGTGTGACCGGCCGCGGCCAGCTCGTCGGCGACGGCGGTCAGACCGTCCTCGTTGATGTCGACCAGGGCGATGTCCCAGCCGTTCTCGGCCAGGACCTGGGCGGTGACCCGGCCGATCCCGGCCGGGGCGCCGGCTCCGGTGACGACGGCCGTGCGCCGCTGCGGCAGCTGGCCGGGGGTCTCGCTGGTGGACGGGGTGGTGCTGCTCATGGGTTCTCCTGGGTTCTCGGAAATACGGGTGGGTCGGAGGTGACCGGTTCTCGGAGGTGATGGGTGGTCGACTGCGACAGCGACGCGGCCGGCTCAGTCGAGGACGGTGGCCAGGATGTCGCGGATGTAGGCGCGGTTCTTGCCGATCGCGGTGATGGCGTCACCGCCGTAGTGCTCGCACAGGAACGCCCCGCGGTAGCCAAGCTCGACGGCCCGGGCGATCCCGGCGCGGTAGTTGATGAGGCCGGCATCCATCGGGACCGGGAAAGTGGCGACCTGGCCGGTCATCGGGTCCTCGTCGCGCGAGTAGTTCTTCACGTGCCAGTAGTTGGACAGCGGCAGCAGCTTCTCCAGCATCTCCGCCGCCGGTTCCAGCGGCCTGTGCAGCCGGACGAAGTTCCCGATGTCGGGGTTCAGCCCGCACGCGTCGTGCCCGACCTCCTCCAGGAAGCGGATCGCGCCGTCGGCCGTGCCGACGTAGGTGTCCTCGTACATCTCCAGGCTGATCTGCTGACCGTTGCTCTGCGCGTGCTCGGCCAGCTCCCGCATCAGCGAGGCAGCCTTGGCCCGGGCCTCGGCGGACTCGTCGTCCTGCCAGCCCTCCGCCAGCCAGAACCACAGCACCTTCTCCTGCGCGGGGGTGAAGGCCTGGAAAAACCCGAAGCTCACCAACGGGACGCCGAGCTCGGCGGCCCGGTCCAGCAGCCGGTGGCTGTAGGCGAGGTACTCCTCACCGTGCTCGGGGTCCATCACACTGCGGCGGGAGGTGGAGATCGCGGGGATGGTCAGCCCGGCCTCGGTGAGGACGGACTGGAAGTCCGCCAGCCGCTGCGAGTCCAGGTCGGCGACCCGCACCCAGGTGTCGGTCGGGTCGACCTCGGTGAAGCCGAGGCGCGACACCGTCCGCAGGTGGCGGGCCCACTCGGCCGGCTCGGCGTCGTGGATCGGCCCCCCGTGGGAGTCGACGCTGCCGAACGGCAGCATGGCGGCCGCGATCGGCCAGGTCTCGGCGGTCCAGTCGGTGGTGGTGGTGGTGCTGCTCATGAGCATTCTCCTTCGCGCGAGGGGCGGTGGGTGGTCGAGAGAGCGGGGCGAAGGGGAGTCACCGGGGAGCCGGCCCAAGCTCACGGAGCAGCTGGCCCAGCCGGGCGTACGCCTTGTTCCGGTACGCGATCAGTGGGGCCTGGTCACCGGCCGGGATGACGAAGCCGCCGCCCTGCTTCACCCCGAGCTGGCCGTTCTCGACCAGCTCGGTCAGCATGGCCGGGGCGGCGAGCCGGTCACCGTAGTGCTCCTCGAACGTCCGGAAGCAGGCCCGGTAGATGTCCAGCCCGGCCATGTCGGCGATCGCGAAGGGACCGAAGAACGGAAGGCGGTAGCCAAAAGTCGTCGAGACGACGGTGTCGATGTCCTCGGCCGTGGCCACCCCCTCCTCGACCAGGTTGATGGCCTCCTTGAGCAGCACGTACTGCAGACGGTTCAGCACGAACCCGGCCTTGTCGTTGACCCGGGCCGTCAGCTTGCCGGTCCGGGCAACCAGCGCCTCGGCGGCGGTGACGACCGACGCGTCGGTGCCGGCGTGCGCGATCAGCTCGACCCCAGGGATGAAGGGCGCGGGGTTGGAGAAGTGCACCCCGAGGAACCGGTGGGCGGTGCCCAGGTTGGCGGCCAGTTCCCCGATCGGCAGGGTCGAGGTGTTGGAGGCGATGACGGCGTCAGGTCGCGCAGCCTCCTCGATGCTCCGCAGCACCGGCCCCTTGACCTCGGGCTGCTCAAGCACGGCCTCCTCGATCAGGTCGGCGTGCGCGACCGCTTCCTCCAGGCTGTCGGCCGCGGTGATGTTGGCCCGGACGAGGTCGGCCGACCCGGGGTCGAACAGCCCCTCCCGCTCGAAGTCCTCGGCCTCACGGACCAGCCGGTCGAGATGATCACGGGTGCGGGCCGGGTCGGCGTCCACGATGGTGACCGGGACACCGGCCATCGCAAAGACCTGCGCGATGCCTCCGCCCATGTAGCCCGCGCCGACGACCGTGACCGTCTCGAGGGGGGTGGCAGGAGTCGGAACAGACGACATCGTGGGATTCCTCCGGGTGGATCAGCGGTGACCTGGTGGCCGGAACAAGCGAGATCCTATAGGATCTATTTCACAGGATCAACAGGCGCATGGCGACAGCCACCGTGGGTCTGACGGGGATCCGGTCGACGTCGACCTCCGGCATGGGGATGGGCGCACCGCCCTCCGTGGCCCAGCCCGTCCGACTGAGAGGTGCACCCCGTGACCACCAACCGCCCCCGCTCGTCCCCGGCCGCCGCCGTCCCCCGGTCGGAGACCGCCCCTGTTGCCCGGTCCGAGACCGCCCCTGTTGCCCGGTCCGAGACCGCCCCTGTTGCCCGGTCCGAGACCGCCCCTGTTGCCCGGTCCGAG
>JBBQAB010000224.1:0-2102 GCA_038198385.1 Propionibacteriales bacterium | reverse complement strand
TGCGACTTCAAGCCCGACAACCTCATCCAGGTGGGCGACGCGGTCCGGCTGATCGACCTGGGCGGGGTCCGCCGCCTCGACGACCAGGACTCCGCGATCTACGGCACGGTCGGCTACCAGGCTCCCGAGGTGGCCCAGGTCGGCACCACGGTGGCCTCCGACCTCTACACCATCGGCCGCACGCTGCTGGTGCTGATGACGGAGTTCCGGGGCTACCAGACGCGGTACGTGGCCAGCCTGCCGCCGGTGTCCCAGACGCCCGTGCTGGCCCAGCACGACTCGCTCTACCGGCTGCTGGCCAAATGCTGCGCGGTCGATCCGGCGGACCGGTTCGCGTCGGTCGACGAGCTCCGGGTCCAGCTGCTGGGGGTGTTGCGGGAGGTGGTGGCCGAGCGCGGCGCGGGCACCGCGAGCACCGCCGCCGCCTCGGTGCTGTTCCACTCCCCGGCCGTGACCAGCGAGCTGCTCGGCTGGGAGGAGCTGCCGGCGCTCCGGGCCGACACGAGCGACCCGCAGCACGCGTTCCTCACCGGGGTGGGCGCCGAGGACCCGGCGGAGCGTTACGCCGAGCTGGCCCAGGCGCCGGAGCCGTCCGTCGAGGTCCGGCTGGCCCAGGCCCGGGCGGCCCTGCAGCTGGGTCGGCCCGAGCTCGTCGACCGGGCGGTGGACGCGATGCTGGCCGAGGACCCGTGGGAGTGGCGGGCGGTCTGGGTCAGTGGGCTGTCGGCCCTGGCCCAGGGCAGCTTCGAGAACGCCCAGTCCGCCTTCAACGCCGTCTACGGACAGGTCCCGGGTGAGCTGGCCCCGAAGCTGGCGCTGGCGCTGGCCTGCGAAGGCAGCGGCGAGGCTGAGGTGGCCGAGGGGCTGTACCGCACCTGTGCGGCCACCGACGCCACCTACGTCGCGCCGGCGGCCTTCGGTCTGGCCCGGCTCCGGGCCGCCCGCGGCGACGTCGACGCAGCGGTCGCCGCCCTCGACCAGGTCCCGTCCACGAGCCGCAGCTACGCCGAGGCCCGTCGGCTGCGGGCGGTCCAGCTGTCGGGCCCAGGGCGTCCGCTGCCCGACCTGGCCCGGGCTCTGGAGAGCCTGGACGGTGTCCGCCTGGACCCCCGTGAGCAGGCGTGGCTCACAGCCGGGATCCTGGAGCGGGCGCTCAGCGAGGTGGAGAGCAAGGGCCCGAGCCCGGAGCTGCGGATCGGCGCGTACGCCGCCCGGCCGGACTCCCTGCGCGACGGGCTCGAGATGACCTATCGTAGCCTCGCCCGGACCGAGACCGACGAGCACCGTCGACACGCTCTGGTCGACAAGGCCAACGCCGCACGAAGGTGGACCCTGCGATGACCGAACCCCTGGCTCCACCCGGACCCGAGACCGCTCCGCCCGCCCGACCCTCTCCCCCAGGAGAGTCCGCCGGTGGGGACGTGTGGGACGGTCGGGCCGTCTCGGCCGCCGGCGGTGCCGTAGGCGGTGGGGATGTCTCGGAAGGTGCGGTGGGGCACTGCCCCGTGTGCCTGTCGGAGGTCGGCACCGAGGAGTCGTACTGCGAAGCCTGTGGCGCACCGCTGGACGGTCCCCAGGGCACCCCTGCTGAGGTGTACGACCGCACCGTCGAGAACCGCCAGCCCGGCGACGGCCAGGTCGACGACAGCCTGGTCAAGGACGGACCACTCGACGACGGCCGGCTCGGTGACGCCCTGGTCGAGGCGACCCGGGTGACACCGAGCGCGCGTCCGTGTCTGACTTGCGGCGGCGTCGTCGGCCCGGAGGGCTACTGCGAGACCTGTGGCACCAAGGCCCCCGTGCCCCGCGACCACTACACCGAGCAGCCCGCGAGCTGGGTGGCGGCCTGCTGCGACCGCGGTGTCCGGCACACGCGCAACGAGGACGCCACCGCGGTGGCGGCTGACCCCGAACCCGGGTCGCGGGCCGTCCTGGTGGTCTGCGACGGGGTGTCCACCTCGTTGGACTCTGACGTAGCGAGCCTGGCTGCGGCCCGGACGGCCCGGCAGGTGCTGGTCACCAGCCGGGCCCAGGGGATGGGCACCGACTCCAGCCGCATTGCCGCCACCGCGGCCGCCCTGGTGGAGTCCGCCGTCCGCGCC
>JBBQAB010000223.1:0-8028 GCA_038198385.1 Propionibacteriales bacterium | reverse complement strand
GCTCGGTGCACCACCAGTACTCGGTCAGGGTCTCGCCCTTCCAGGCGAAGACCGGCACACCGGCGGGGGCCTCGACGGTGCCGGTCGGGCCGACGGCGACCGCGGCGGCGGCGTGGTCCTGGGTCGAGAAGATGTTGCAGGAGGCCCAGCGGACCTTGGCCCCCAGAGCGGTCAGGGTCTCGATCAGCACGGCGGTCTGGACCGTCATGTGCAGGGAGCCCGCGATCTTGGCGCCAGCCAGCGGCTTGGACTCCCCGTACTGGGCCCGCATCGCCATCAGGCCGGGCATCTCGTGCTCGGCCAGGCTGATCTCCTTCCGCCCGAAGTCAGCCAGGGTCAAGTCGGCAACGCGGTAGTCCATGGCCCAAGCCTAGAGGCTCGCCGACCCGCTCCGCACCGGCGATCAGCCCGCGTCAGTGACCGGCGGCCGACGGAGGCTCCGGCCGGGCGGCCGGGACGTAGTCGGCGTCATCGAGGTCGGGCTCGAGATAGAGCATGGACACCATCGGCTCGGCCGCTCGGATGCTGGCCTCGGCCCGGTTGATGGTCGACACGACGTCACAGGCACTGTCGCTGGTGCTCACGCTGATCTTCGCCGCGACGAGCACCTCCTCGGGGCCCAGGTGCAGGGTCTTCATGTGGATGACCCGCTCGACCCCGTCGGTCCCGGTCAGGGCGGCCTCGATCCGACGCCGCGAGTCCGGGCTCGCCGACTCCCCCACCAGGAGGCTCTTCGTCTCCACCGCCAGGGTGACCGCGACCGCCACCAGCAGCAGGCCGATGAAGGCCGTGCCGATCACGTCGAAGATCTCGTTGCCGGTGAGCAGGGTCAGCCCCACCCCCAGCAGCGCGAAGGTCAGACCGATCAGCGCCGCGAAGTCCTCCAGCAGGATGACCGGGAGCTCGGGGGCCTTGGCGGCCCGGATGAACTTCGTCCACCGCTGCTCCCCGCGCGTCTTGTTGGACTCCCGTACGGCGGTCCGGAACGACAGCGACTCCGCGACCAGAGCGGCCACCAGGACGGCCAGTGGCACCCACCACCAGCGGCTGCCCAACATCTGGTTTCTCTCGCCCAGCTGGGTCTGGTGGTACTTGTGGTAGGCCTCGTAGAGGGCGAACAGGCCGCCCACGCTGAAGAGCACGATGGAGACGACGAAGGCGAAGACGTAGCGCTCGCGGCCGAACCCGAAGGGGTGCTCCGGGGTCGCCTCGCGCTGGGCCCGGCGGCCACCGACCAGCAGCAGGGCCTGGTTGCCCGAGTCGGCCACCGAGTGGATCGCCTCCGCCAGCAGCGAGGACGACCCGGTCAGGGCCCAGGCTCCGAACTTGGTCAGGGCGATGAACGTGTTGGCCGCCAACGCGGCCACGACGGCCTTGGTCCCTCCGTCTGCGCTCACGCGAGTATCCTGCCAGACCCGGGGACCCCAGCACCGGCACTCAGCCCGCTACCCGGGCCCGACTCTCAGCCGGCGAGGCTGCGACCGAGCCCGAGGGAGAGATAGACCGAGGCGAACATACCGCTCTGCATGAGGGCGGCGTAGCGCTCGACGTCGGAGCCACTGGCGTGGCTGAGGACGCTGACGCGGACGTCGTTGCGCTCGGCCGCGGCCCGCAGCCGGCTCTGGTCGGCGCGGAGGAGATCCTCCCGGTTGCCGTCGTCCAGGATCAGGAGGGTGGGGCGACGGTCCGCCGAGGCTGTGTCCTCGAACGGGTCGGCGAAGGGGTCGCGCGCCACCGTGGACTCCACGATGGGCAGCAGCTCGTCTGCCTCGGCGGCCAGGGCGGCGCGACCGGTGGCCGCGCGCAGCGCCTCGGCGACCCGGCGGCTGGCCCGCGCCGCCAGCACCGAACCGCCCCAGACCAGGGGCTGGGCGTCGGCCAGCGACACGGCCAGGTCCTTGGCCGGGTTGAGGGTCACGTCAGCGTACGGGGAGCAGTCCTCCGCGACCCGGTCCATCGCGTCGGCCACGGCCTCGGGCAGCACCTCCGGACCCAGCTGCAGGACGTTCAGGGCGGTCAGGGTGACGATGGCCGCGGCCAGCGGGTCCGCAGTGGCGGTCGGCAGCAGGGTCGTGGACCGGGACCCCGCGTGCTCGGCGATGATCGAGGACTCCGGACAGGCGATCAGGAGCTGGGCACCACGGCGTACGGCTTCGTGCACGGTGGCCACCAGGCCCGCCGGGGCGGTCTCGCTGGCCATCACCACGACCAGGTCGAGTGCTCCGACCCAGCCGGGAAGCCCGTGGGCAGGCCAGGCCACGAAGGGCACCGGGCAGACCGGCTCGAGCATGGCCCGGATGAAGCGGGCCTCGGTGCCGGCCGCGATCACCGCCCGGGGCCGGGGCAGCCCGGCCAGGGCGCGCAGCGGCACGCTGGAGTCGGCGGTCTCCCGCCGGACCCGAGCCCCGGCCTCGGCGAGGCGGCGCAGGATGGGCTCCACCGAGGCCAGCGCGCGCGGGTCCTCCAGAGCGGAGTCGTCGAAGTGCGGCATGGGGCTACTCGTGGTCCGGGCGGCGGGCCTCGTCGATCAGCAGCACCGGGATACCGTCGCGTACGGGGTAGGCCAGCCCGCAGTCCGCGGCCAGACAGACCAGCTCATCGCGGTCGTGGTCCACCGCCAGCGCGCCGTGACAGTTGGGGCAGGCCAGGATCTCCAGCAGCTCAGGGGCCAGTTCGACCGGCATGTGTGTCCTCCTCGATGGGTCGTCCCAGTTGTACACGGTGCCGACGGCTCCGGCGACCCCGACACCTCCAGCGAGGAGCTCGACCGAAAGGGGCCGGGCCGGCCGAGGTCGGCGGATCAGCCGCGGATCAGGCCGTGCGTCTCGTCGCGCAGCGCGGCCATCTTCTCCTCGGTCCGGGCCTCCACGTTGAGCCGCAGCAGCGGCTCGGTGTTACTCGAGCGGACGTTGACCCACCAGTCGGGCCCGGCCACGGTGAGCCCGTCGACCCGGTCCTGCTCGCCGCGGCCCTCGAAGGCGGCCGCGACCGTGTCCATGATCGCGGGCGCGTCCTCGACCTTGGCGTTGATCTCCCCGGAGGCCACGTAACGAGCGAACCGCTCGGCCAGCGAGGACAGCGGCTCTTCGGTCGCCCCGACCAGGGCCAGGATGTGCAGACCGGCCAGCATGCCGGTGTCGGCACCCCAGAAGTCGCGGAAGTAGTAGTGCGCGGAGTGCTCCCCGCCGAAGATGGCGTGGTGCTGGGCCATTGCGGCCTTGACGAACGTGTGGCCCACCTTGGTCACCACGGTCTCCCCGCCCTCCTCGGCCACAACCTCGGCCACAGAGCGGGAGGTGATCTTGTTGATGACAATGGTGGAGCCGGGCTCACCGGCCAGCTCCTGGCTGGCGATCATCGCGGTCACCGTTGAGGGGCTGACCACCTCGCCGCGCTCGTCGATGATGAAGCAGCGGTCGGCGTCGCCGTCGAAGACCAGGGCCAGGTCGGCCCCGTGCTCACGGACCGCGGCCTGGGCGTCGACCAGGTTCTCGGGCTCGAGCGGGTTGGGCGCGTGGTTGGGGAAGGTCCCGTCGGGATCGGTGAAGAGCCCGATGAGCTCCAGGTCGAGCACCCCCAGGACCGCGGGCAGCGTGTGGCCGGCCATCCCGTTCCCCGCGTCGGCGACGACCTTGAGTCGCCGGATCTTGCTCAGGTCGACCAGGGAGTGCAGGTGGTCGGCGTACGCGGGCAGCAGGTCCTGCTCGGTCCGGTGGCCCTCGGCCGCCGCCGGCACCGGGGCGGCGTACTGGGCGCGGTCGGCGATCTCGACGAGCTGGGCCGGGACGATCGGCTTGGCGCCGGCCAGGCAGAACTTGATCCCGTTGTAGGCGCCCGGGTTGTGGCTGGCGGTGAACATCACGCCCGGCAGATTCAGCCGGCCCGAGGCGAACCACAGCTCGTCGGTGCTGGCCAGGCCGATGTCGATGATGTCGGCTCCCCGGGACAGGACCCCGCGGGTGAAGGCCTCCGACATCCGGGGGCTGCTGACGCGCATGTCGCGGCCCAGGACCAGGGCCCCCTCGCCGGCGGTCAGGTCGAGCACGTCGACCAGGGCGGCACCGATCGCGTAAGCCCCGTCCTCGTCCCATTCAGGGCGCTCACCCTCGGTGATCCCGCGGATGTCGTTGGCCTTGAATATTGCCTGGCTGATCATAGACAGAACTCTAGAGGGCCAGCCATGACTGCAGGTCCTTACATCCGGTCCCCCCACGGGTACGGGCGGCCACGTCACGAGTGGACATAGTGACGGATGGCCCGGTGAAGGAAAAGCGCGGTGAGGGGACGCCCGGCTCAGGCGTCGGGGTCGGCGAGCACGGTGAGGTGCCCCCGACGACCGAGCTCAACGATGCCCGGACGCCGAGGCGGCCGCTCGTCGGGGCTCGGGGCCGGGTCGTAGGACAGCCCGACCTCGCGTACGGCGTCGGCCAGCGCGAGCAGGTCGTCGGTGCTGGGCTGCGGCTCCTCGTCGTGGGCGAGGCGGATGACCTCCCAGCCCAACGGGGCGGACAGGAGCTTGGCGTGATGGGAGCAGAGGTCGTAGCAGTGCGGCTCAGCCTGCAGGGCGAGCGGGCCCAGGACGGCCGTGGAGTCGCTGTAGACGTAGGTCAACGTGGATGTCGCCGACCTCGAGCAGCCTGATCTGGAACAGCGACGCGACCCCATTGGCCTGACGGTACTCCTGCCGCCCCACCCGGAACGGGACCCGGGGTGGGGTGTCCGGCATGTGGGTCGACCCACCCCGACGACGGACCACCCGCCGCCCCCTGTGGGCCGCACTCGGCCCGGGCCTGTCGGGATCGGTCGGGCCCGGTCGGGATCGGCCGGGGACCGACCGCGGGAGTTCGTTGTCGGCTCGGGCGGACGCCGGGTCCGCGTACGATGACGCCCATGCCCGACCCCGACCTTCCCCGCCGCGACCGGCGCGACCGGCACGGGCGGGGGCTCCGCGGGCCGCTCGCCGTCACGACCCCGCTCTCGCCCCGGCGGGCCGCCCCGCCGCGTCCCTCGACCCGGTCGGACTTCTTCCACGACGCCGTGCACGGGGCCGTCGAGCAGATCGCGCGCAGCTGCCCCGACGCTCTCGTGGGGGTCACCTTCGGCATCGAGGACGTCCCTGACCTCGACCTGACCTGGGCCGGCGACCAGGTCCCGCTGGCGGCGGCCATGGAGGCCACGCTCGAGCGTCCGGGCCAGGTCGTGGTCTACCGTCGCCCGCTCGAGCACCGGGCGGTCAGCCGCCGCGGTCTGCGCATCCTGGTCTACCGCACCATGGTCGAGCAGCTCTCCGCCCTCACCGGCCGCAGCGTCGAGGAGATCGACCCCGACGGTGCGGGTGCCGACGACGAGGACTGAGTCCGAGCCCCGTGCTCAGCGCGGCGCTCCTCAGCGGCCGACCGCGGGGTCGGCCAGGACCCGAGGGGCCCGTCCGGCCACGTCGGGTGAGGTCAGGGGAAGCGTGGCCAGGCCGGCCACCTTGCCGTCCGGCTGGGTGAGCGTCACCCCGCCGACGACCGCGGAGCCGGCCGGCACCGAGACCACCAGGTAGGACGGCGCCTGGGAGATGAGGCGGCGGGTGGCGCTCGAGCCCGGACTGAGCAGCACCTGGTCGGTCCGAAGCACGACCCCGTCGAAGCTGACCACGTCGAAGGTCAGCGGGACGTCGACGTCGGACGGGTTGCTGAGCACCATCTCCGAGGCCACGCCACTCGCGGTGGCCACCGCCGACAGCCCCACCCCGACCAGTGCCGGGGCGGCGGAGGAGACGGCCAGGTCGCTCGTCGCGCCGGTGCGGGTGCTGTCGGCCAGGACCGACCCGGTCACGGGCTGGTCGCTGACGAGCCGAACGCCCCCCGCACCCCCGGCCAGACCGGCCGTCAGGTCCAGGGTGCCGGTGCTCTCCGGCGCCAGGTCCAGGCTCGTGGCCCCCGCCGGGGCGTAGGGGCCGGCGATCCCCAGCACCTGCACCTGCACGGTGGCCCGCTGGGTACCGGGGTTGATGACCGACAGCTCGCGGGTGCCTTCCCCGCCCGGGACGGCCGGGATGGTGACCGTAGTGCTGGGGCTGGCGGCGGGAAGCTGCCAGTCGATCCCCGCGGGCTTGAGGTCCAGGGTCCGGATCCGGCGTACGTCGGCGGCCACCCGGCCCCGGTTGGCGGTGACGGCAACACTCAACGGACCGTCCGAGGCCACCGCGTCGGTCAGCGAGACCGTACGCGAGGAGCGGGCCTCGATGACCAGGCCCGAGCTGCCCGGGGCGGCGACCCGGCCGAGCCGTCCGTAGAGCCGGAGGTCGACCTCGGCCTGGGCGTCGTCGGGGTTGGTCAGGACCAGGTCGGTGGCGTCGGAGGCGGCCGAGCCCACCCCGGCGAACCACTGGGTCGTCTCCGGCGGCAGGCAGGCGGCCGCGGTCAACCCGGTCGCCAGTCCGGCGGCGCCGATCCCGACCACGGCCCCGCCGCTGGCGCCGGCCATCCCGCCGTCCCCACTGAGCACCACCGGGCCGTTGACGCGGCCCAGCGTCGCGCCCTTGCCGGCCTGGTCGACCGTGAGCTCGGGCTGCGCGTCGCTGCCCAGGGGTGCGCCGGTCAGGGCGCCGGACCGTGGGGTGGCGGGCCGCAGGGCGACCCCCGACACCGTGAGGGCGGGCGGGCTGTCGGCCCCGTCCTCGGTCAGCACCGGACAGATGCTGCTCGTCCGCCCGATCGCGGCTGGCCGCGGCGGTTGGACGGTCGTCCTCTCCGGCGTGAGCAGCGAACCGCCGACCGCCAGCACCGCGACGGCGAGCAAGGCGAGCGTCAGCACCAGGAGCCGACGCAGCGTGGGGTAGGTGCCCAGTCCCCGGACCTGGATGTCGGACATCAACCGACCTCAGACAGGGTGGCCGCCCGACGGGCGGAGGTGGTGGGGTCGCGGACCTCGGGCCGTCGGACCGCCGGAGCGGCCAGGAGCGCAGCCACCAGCAGACCCAGCCCCTGGAGGAGCAGCAGCCAGTGTGCGAGCGAGCTCAGGGAGTAGGTGACCGTCCCACCCGCGGCGGGCAGGACGAAGGCCTGCTGCCAGCCCTGGTCGACCCGCGCCAGCGGGCGGCCGTCCAAGCTGGCCCGCCAGCGCGGGTCGGCGGGCTCGCCGGTGCGGAGCTGACGACCGTCGGCGCCGGCCGCAACGGTGGTGGGCGGCGCCCCCCGGGGGGCGAGCGTGGAGCCGTCGGCGAGGGCGGCGCGGGCCACGACCGGCTCGATCTGCCAGACCGTCCCCAGGTTGTTGCCGCTGGCCGTCCCCAGGCCCGGAGTGTTGTCGATCCGGGAGCGCTCGTCCTCGTCGGCCCCGGTGACCCAGACGTAGCCGAGACCCAGGTCGGTCAGCTCCGGGGCGATGTCGGCATCGGCAGTGCCCGCGACCAGCCGGACCACGAGGTCGGCGACCTGCTGGCGCGCGAGGGTGGAACCGGCGTACGCGAAGCCCCGGTCGGCGTCGCCGAGCCGCAGCTGGCCACCGGCCAGCACGGAGTAGCGCGCCGAGCGACCCGACAGGTCCAGGGCGAGCACCCGTGGTCGACCCCCGGTCCGCATGGCGTTGACCACGTACGGCGGGATCGATGTCAGGTGCTGGCGGTCCACCGGACCGCGGGCTCCGGCCCACACCCACCAGGCCGCCCCGCCCACGCTGACCAGCGCGACGGCCACGGCGGCGAGCACGGCGGCCGGCTGCAGCCAGCTGAAGCTCCGGGCGCGCATCTGCGCGGTCAGCCCGTCCACGCCCACGGCGCCCCCGACCAGCAGGGCGGCGAAGCCCACCAGGAGGTAGGCCCCCGTCCACGGCCGCACCTCGGTGGCCACCGGCGGCACCTCGACGACCAGGCGGGACAGCACCACCGCGAAGGCGAAGGCGACCACGGCGGTGACCCAGGCGCTCAGCACCACACGGCGGCGGGGTCGTCGGCCGAGCCCGACCAGGGCCACGGTCCAGACGACGCCGAAGACGACCGCCCCGACCCACAGCGGCGGGAGCCCGGGCCCGACCGGGTGG
>JBBQAB010000222.1:0-2866 GCA_038198385.1 Propionibacteriales bacterium | reverse complement strand
TCGGCGGGCTCGACGAGCACGTGGTGGTCGTGGGCCGGGTGTCCGGGCGGCAGATCGTCCCGGGCCGGCAGCAGAGCGGGCTCAGCCGGAGCGGGATGAGTCTGGGCTGCGGGATGAGCGGGGGCGGGCTCAACCGGGGCCGGCTCGCGCCTCGCCGAGCTGCCCCCCACACCGGTCGCCATGCCGCCATCCTAAGGTCGGCGGCCAGGGCGCACGCGGTTCCGCTTGATCTGCGGGGACCCGTCCCGGCGAAGGCGAGCTGGGTTCCGGTGGCACAATGCCCCGCGTGACGACCATCCTGTCCGTGCAGTCCTCGGTCGCCTACGGCCACGTCGGCAACAGCGCCGCCTGCTTCCCCCTGATGCGGATGGGGGTGGAGGTCTGGCCGGTGATGACCGTGCACTTCTCCAACCACACCGGATACGGGTCGTGGCGCGGTCCGCTGCTCAGCGCCGAGGACGTGGCCGAGGTGGTGGCCGGGATCGAGGACCGGGGCGTCCTGGAGGAGTGCGACGCGGTGCTGTCGGGCTACCAGGGGGCCGCGGACGTCGGCGCGGTGGTTCTCGACACCGTACGGCGGGTCCGGTCGCACAACCCGGCCGCCCTCTACTGCTGCGACCCGGTGATGGGCGACGTGGACCGGGGTTTCTTCGTCCGCCCGGAGATCCTGCCGTTTCTGCGCGAGCAGATGGTCCCGCAGGCCCAGATCATCACGCCGAACCAGTTCGAGCTGGAGTACCTGACCGGGACCGAGACGAACTCCCTCGCCGAGGTGCTGACCGCCTCCCGGTCCGCGCGTGAGCTCGGGCCCGAGGTCGTGCTCACCACCAGCGTGCTGCACGCCGACACCGAGCCCGGCACCATCGACCTGGTCGCGGTGTCCGGGGAGGGCGCCTGGGCGGTCACCACGCCGCGGTTCGACCGGACCTTCAACGGGGCCGGCGACCTTACCGCCGCGCTGTTCCTGGCCCACTCCCTGCGGACCCGAGACGTCGCTGCCGCTGTGGCCGCCACCGCCTCCGCGGTCTACGGGGTGCTGGCCGCCACCGTGGCCAGCGGCCACCAAGAGCTGCAGCTGGTCGCCGCCCAGGACGAGCTCGTCGCCCCGACCCGTACGTTCACCGCCGTACGCCTGGACTAACCGAAGGCGACGTGCTCAGCCCCCCGGCTCAGGAAGCGAGCCCAGGCAACACAGCTCAATCCCGGAAGACCTCGATGTTGGCGCCGAGGGCGTTGAGACGGTTGGCGAGGTCCTCGTAGCCGCGGTTGATGACATAGACGTCGCGGAGCACGGACTCACCCCGGGCGGCGAGCATGCCCAGCAGGATGCACACGGCGGGCCGCAGGGCCGGCGGGCAGACGACCTGAGTGCCGCGCCAGCGGGTCGGCCCCTCCACGATCACCCGGTGCGGGTCCAGGAGCTGGACGCGCGCGCCGAGTCGGTTGAGCTCGGTGAGATAGATGGCCCGGTTCTCGTAGACCCAGTCGTGGATCACGGTCTGGCCCTCGGCGGTCGCGGCGATGACGGCGAAGAAGGGCAGGTTGTCGATGTTCAGACCCGGGAAGGGCATCGGGTGGATCTTGTCGATCGGGGACTTCAGCTGCGAGGGGTGGACGGTCAGGTCGACCAGCCGGGTGTGGCCGTTGGCCGCGACGTACTCCTCCGTCAGCTCGAAGCGCAGGCCCATCTCCTCCAGGATGGCCAGCTCGATCTCGAGGAACTCGATCGGTGCCCGCTGGATGGTGATCTCGGACTGGGTGACGATGGCCGCGGTCAGCAGGCTCATGGCCTCGATCGGGTCCTCCGACGGGGCGAACTCCACGTCGGTGTTGATGCTCTCGACCCCGTGCACGTGCAGCGTGGTCGTCCCGATGCCGTCGATCTCCACACCCAGGTGGGTGAGGAAGACGCAGAGGTCCTGGACCATGTAGTTCGGGCTGGCGTTGCGGAGCACGGTCACCCCGGGGGAGAGCGCCGCGGCCAGGAGCGCGTTCTCGGTGACGGTGTCGCCGCGCTCGGTGAGGGTGATGGGACGCAGCGGCTCCACCGACTCGTCGACCGTGCAGTGGTAGAAGCCGTCGGTGGGGACCACGTCGAGCCCGAAGCGGCGCAGCACCTGCAGGTGGGGCTCGATCGTCCGGGCGCCCAGGTCGCAGCCGCCGGCGTACGGGAGGTTGAAGTCGACGTAGGAGTGCAGGAGCGGCCCGAGGAACATGATCACCGAGCGCGTACGCCGGGCGGCCTCGATGTCCATCGACTCCAGGTTGAGCGTGTCGGGACGGACCAGCTCCAGGTCGGCACCGTCGTCGGACCAGGTGGCCTGCACCCCGATACTCGTGAGCACCTCGAGGATCCGGTTGACCTCCTCGATCCGGGCGATGCCGCGGATCACCGTGCGGCCCCGGTTGAGCAGGCTGGCGCAGAGCAGGGCGACCGCGGCGTTCTTGGAGGAGCGGACCTCGATCGAGCCCTGCAGCTTGGCGCCGCCCTGGACACGCAGGTGCAGCGGGCCGTGGGCGCCGGCGGAGATGATGGGGGAGTCGAGTGCCTCGGCGATCCGGTTCACCATCTCCAGGCTCAGGTTCTGGTTGCCCGCCTCGATCCGGTGCACCGCGCTCTGACTGGTGCCCAGGACGTCGGCCAGCTGGGTCTGGGTCAGTCCGCGGTGCTTGCGTGCGCCGCGGATGAGCCCACCGATGCGGTCCAAGGAAGTGTCAGCCATTCCAGCACGATAACTCATATGTGAGATTTTTTGGAGTCAGCCAGGTCAGGTCGGCGGGTCGCAACCGGTCCGACCGCGTAGCACAGGGTGCCTGGCCGGGTGGCTGCCTCCGTGGCGGCCCCCCTAGAGTTGAGCCATGACCG
>JBBQAB010000221.1:0-5880 GCA_038198385.1 Propionibacteriales bacterium | reverse complement strand
GGTGGCCAGCGGCAGGGAGTACTGGTAGACCGACTCCCGGATCCCGACCAGCAGATGGTCCCCCGCCGCGCACAGGCTGCCCCCGACGACGACCAGATCGGGGTTGAGCAGGTTGACCGAGTAGGCGATCGCCCGACCCAGCGTCCGCCCGGCCTGCCGCAGCAGGCTGACCGCCTCGGGCACGCTGGCCATGACCATGGCCATCGCCTCCCGGGTGTCGGCGACCGGGAGGCCCAACGAGCGGAGGTCGCGGACCAGGCTCCAGCCCGCGGCCATCGCCTCCACGCAGCCCACGGCCCCGCAGCGGCAGAGCGGACCGGTCTGCGGATCGATCCGGATGTGCCCGATGTCCCCGGCCGCGCCCCGGGTGCCCCGGAACAGGGCGCCGCCGCTGATGATGGCGCTGCCGATCCCCGTCCCGGCCTTGACGTAGAACAGGTCGTTGGCCGAGCGCCAGGACGCGAAGTACTCCCCGTAGCCGCGGGCGTTCACGTCGTTCTCCACCACCACGGGGACGTCGAGGCTGGCGCGGACCAGGCCCTCCACCGAGACGCCCTCCCAGCCGGTCATCACCGAGGGGAAGGCGACCTCGCCCCGGACGAAGTCGACCGGGGCCGGGACCGACAGCCCGACGCCGACGAGGTCGTCCAGGTCCCGACCAAGCTCGGCGACCAGCCGCCGCCCGGTGTCTACGACCCAGCCGACGACCGGCTGCGGCCCGTCGGCCACGGCCACCTCGCCGACCTCCTCGTGCAGGACCCGCGCGTCGAGGTCGGTGACGACCAGGCGGATGTGGTCCTCGCCCACGTCGGCGGCGAGGATGACGTGCCGCTCGGTGTTCAGGGTGAGGGTCTTCGACGGCCGGCCCCCCGTGGAGGCGGCGTCCGCGCCTTCGCGGATCAGCCCGGCCCGGAAGAGCACGTCGAGGCGCTCGGCCACGGTGGAGCGGGACAGTCCGGTCCGCGTGGCCAGAGCGGCCCGCGTCCTCGCCTCGCCGCCCGCGATCAGGGCGAAGACGTCACCGACACTGGCCCCCGAGCTGAGTGCGGCCACGCCCCTCAGGCCTGACGTGGTCCCGTCCCGGAGGCGGCCTCGCCCGGGACGATCTCGGGTACCTCGATCACGCGGGTGGCCCGCGCCCGGGTCTGGCTGACCAGGTCGGCGTTGCGTCCGTCGCTGCCGTGGGTGCGCTCCAGGGCCTCCGTCAGGCTCCGACCGAACCGCAGGTGGCGGGCGACCAGGCGCTCCACCCGTACGGCCTCGCTCGGCTGCACGAACCAGCACTCGTCCAGCAGCTCGGCGACCGGATTCCAGGCGGGCAGGTCCGACAGCAGGTAGTTGCCCTCGGTCACGATCAGCGGGACGTCGGCCGGGACGGGGACGGCGGACCCTATCGACTCCTCCAACGCCCGGTTGAAGGTCGGGGCGTAGACGACCGCGTCCTCGCGGGATCGGAGCCGGCGCAGCAGGTGCACGTAGCCGGCGGCGTCGAAGGTGTCGTTGGCACCCTTGCGCTCCCACCGGCCCAGCCGCCGCAGCTCGGAGTCGGAGAGGTGGAAGCCGTCCATCCCCACCAGCACGGCGTCCTCGCCCAGCGCGGCGACAATCAGCTCGGCCACGGTGGACTTCCCTGCGCCGGGCGACCCGGTGATGCCCAGCACCGTACGCCGCCCCGGTCGGACCAGCGCCCGGGCCGCCGCGATCAGGTCTTCGACGCCCGCCTGCTCGACCTCGGCTCCCGTCGGGGCGGGCGGGGGTGGGGTGTTCCCCGGACTGCTCGGGCTCTGAGCATTGCTCGGGCTCTCAAGCATGGGCGGCGCTCCCGGGCACGTCGGCGGGTCGGGGGCGCGGTGAGACGGCTACGCAGCGGCCGTCCTGGTCGAGGTCCATCACGGGAGTAAGCATCCGGCGACTTGAGAGTGACGTCAACCCAAAGGTTGACACCTTATGCAAGAATCTCGACGTAAGTAGACACCCACACGGAGGCACAGATGCAACGACGCTCGTTTCGCTCCCGCAAGGCCCTTCTTCCTTTAGCCCTGCTGAGCGCCAGCGCCCTGCTGCTCGGCGCGTGCGGCCAGTCGGCCGAACCAGGCAGTGGCACCTCAGGGTCCGCCAGCGCCAGCACGGGTGCCAGTGACAGCCCTGTAGCCGTCACCCTGATCACCAAGGACTCGCTCAACCCGTTCTGGATCGCGATGCAGAACGGCGCCAAGCAGGCCGCCACCGAGAACAACGTCGACCTCACGATCGCGGCCGGTAAGGCCGACGGCGACGAGGACGGCCAGGTGAAGGCCATCGAGGCCGCCGTGGCCCGCGGAGACAAGGGCATCCTGATCGCCCTGAACGGCCCCGGGGTCAACCCGGCCGTGGAGAACGCCCGCAACCAGGGGCTCTACGTGATTGCGCTCGACACCCCGCCCGACCCGGCCAACACCGTGGACATCACCTTCGCCACGGACAACTTCAAGGCCGGTGAGGCGATCGGCAAGTGGACCGCGGCCCAGCTCAACGGCAAGAAGGCCACCATCGCCCTGCTGGACGCCTTCAACGACAAGGTCATCTCGGTCGACTACAACCGTGACCAGGGCTTTCTGACCGGTATGGGGATCGACACCAAGGACCCGAAGAAGAACGGGGACGAGGCTCCGACCGGCAGCTACACCGGCGGCAAGGGCGGCGACTACGAGATCGTCTGCAACGAACCCACCGGCGGCAACCAGGACATGGGCAAGACCGCCATGGAGAGCTGCCTGTCCAAGGGCAAGGACATCAACGTCGTCTACACCCTGAACGAGCCCGGCGCCGCGGGGGCCGCGGACGCTCTGCAGGCCGCCGGCAAGAAGAACGTCCTCATCACCTCGGTCGACGGCGGCTGCGCCGGCGTCCAGAACGTGAAGAACGGCACCATCGGCGCCACCGCTCAGCAGTACCCGCTGAAGATGGCCCAGCTCGGCGTCGAGGCGATCGCCAAGATCGCCCGCGGAGGGGAGAAACCGGCCGTCACGCCGGGTCTCGACTTCTACGACACCGGCGTCGCCCTCGTCACCGACAAGCCCGTCGACGGCCTGGACAGCATCGACACCACCAAGGGTCTCGACCTCTGCTGGGGCAACAAGTAGTCCTTCGCTGAACGACGTCCGCCCGGCACCTTGGCCTCAGGTGCCGGGCGGAGCCGTGTCCGGGGCCTGCCGGGCGCCAGACAGCGCCGGTGCCGCGCCGCACGACTGAGCGTCCTGCGCCGCGAGCTCGGGCAGGTGCAGCGAGGTCAGGCGTTCGTCGCGTCCTCGACCTCACCGACCAGCTCCTCCAGGATGTCCTCCAGGAACAGCACCCCGGTAGCCCGGCCGTCGTCGTCGACCGAGCGGGCGACGTGGGTCCCGCTGCGGCGCATGCTGGCCAGGGCGTCCTCGAGGTCGGCACTGCGGCGTACGGCCCCCAACCGCCGGATCCGCTTGGCCGGGATGACCTGCTCAGAGTGGCCATCGACGAGGTCGAGGACGTCCTTCAGGTGCAGGTAGCCGGTGGGCTCCCCGTCGGCGTTGGCGATCAGGTAGCGGGAGAAGCCGTGCTCGGCGACCTCCTGCTGCACCCGCGCCGCAGTGGTCTGGTCGGGCAGCAGGATCAGGTCGGCGGTCGGGATCTCGACCTCGTGCACCTTCTTGGCGGTGAAGTTGAAGGCGGCGGTGAGGGCCCCGGTGGTGTCGGCCAGGACGCCCTCGCGGGTCGACTGCTCCACGATCGTGGCGACCTCGTCCAGGGTGTAGGCGCTCGTGGCCTCGTCCTTCGGCTCGACCTTGACCAGTCGCAGCCCGAGGTTGGCCAGCCAGTTGAGGCTGACGATGACTGGCTTGACCACCCGCGCGACCATCACCAGCGGTGGGGCCAGCAGCAGCGCCGCGCGGTCGGGCACCGAGAACGACAGGTTCTTGGGGACCATCTCGCCGAGCACCACGTGCAGGAAGCTGACCAGGATGAGGGCGACCACGAAGGCCGTCACCCCGATGGCGGTGTCTGACAGGCCGGTCAGTCCCAGCGGGATCTCGAGCAGGTGGTGGATGGCCGGCTCGGACACGTTGAGGATCAGCAGCGAGCAGACCGTGATCCCCAGCTGGGTGGTGGCCAGCATCAAGGTGGCGTGCTCCATGGCCCACAGCGTGGTCTGCGCCGCGCGGCTCCCGGCCTCGGCCCGCGGCTCGATCTGGGACCGCCGGGCGGAGATGACCGCAAACTCGGCGCCGACGAAGAACGCGTTCACCGCGAGCAGGACGACCAGCCAGATCAGGCCGGGGACGACGTCAGCCACGGACATCCTCCCGGTCCGAGGCTCGTCCTTTGACGGGCGGCTCCGAGGACTCGCTGACCGTGGGGGTGTAGCGCACCCGGTCGACCCGGCTTCCGTCGAGGTGCTCGACCCGGAGCAGCCCCTGCTCGATCCCCACCTCGTCGCCGACCTCGGGGATGCGGTCGAGACGGTCGGTGACGAATCCGCCGACGGTCTCGTAGTCCTCGTCCTCGGGCACCTCGATGCCGGTCCGCTCGAGCAGCTCGTCGGGTCGCAGGCTGGCGTCGAACGTGACGGAGGCGCCACGCCGGATCAGACCGACCTGGGCGCGGTCGTGCTCGTCCTGCAGCTCACCGACCAGCTCCTCGACGAGGTCCTCCAGCGTCACCATGCCCGCGGTCCCGCCGTACTCGTCGGTGACGACTGCCACCTGGAACCCGTCGTGACGCAGCAGACCCAGCAGGGTGTCGACCCCCATCGACTCCGGCACCCGCATGGCGTCGGCCTGGATGTCGGCGACCGTCTTGTGGTCGCGCTGCTCGGGACTGAGGGCGAAGGCCTGCTTGATGTGGACGATGCCCAGCACGTCGTCGGCGTCCTCCCCGATCACCGGGAACCGGGAGAACCCGGTCCGGCGGGCCAGGGTCAACACGGCGGCGGCGGGCTCGCCGGCCCCGATCCGGGCCATCCGTACGCGGGGGGTCATCACCTCGGCCACCGAGTGGTCGGCGAACCGGAGCGTACGGCTGAGCAGGGTCGCGTGGTCCTGGTCCAGCAGGCCCTCGGTGGCCGAACGGCGGACCAGCGAGCTGAGCTCCTCGGCGGACCGGGCGCCGGACAGCTCCTCCTTCGGCTCCACCCCGAGTGCCCGGATGATCGCGTTGGCGGTGTTGTTGAAGAGGCCGATCACCGGACGGAACACCGTGGTGAACAAGGTCTGGAAGGGCATCACGATCATGGCGACCCGCTGCGGCCGGGCCAGAGCCAGGTTCTTGGGCACCAGCTCACCCAGGACCATCGAGAACAGGGTGGCCAACAGCAGGCCGACCACGGTTCCGACGACCGGCACGGCACCGTCGGGGACCCCGGCTGCCCCCAACGGACCACCCAGCAGGGCGGCCACCGCGGGCTCGAAGGTGAACCCGGTCAGCAGCGTGGTGACGGTGATCCCGAGCTGAGCGCCGGACAGGTGGGTGGAGGTGATGGTCAGGGCCTTGATCGTGGGGCCCAGACCCTGTTCGCCGCGCTCGCGGCGGCTCTCCAGCTCATGCCGGTCCAGGTTGACCAGGGCGAACTCGGCGGCCACGAAAAGCCCTGTCCCCACGGTCAGGACCAGGCCGACGCCCACCATCAGCCACTCGAACAGCACTGCGCCAACTCCGATCTCGGGCCCGACGGGCCACCTGCGGCACCCAAGGGTGCCCTTCCTGCCGGAGCCAATCTACCGGCTCGCGAGCCGGTCACCGAGCCGACAAGATCACCGGGCCGGGCTCAGACCGGGTCGAACCCCGGCACCGAGTCCGTGCTCGCAGCCCACCGGCTCGCAGCGTCGGACTCCTCCTGGGTGCGACGGTGGGCCGCCCAGAACACTCCCC
>JBBQAB010000220.1:0-2662 GCA_038198385.1 Propionibacteriales bacterium | reverse complement strand
GTCACCGGGGTCGGCTCCGTAGCGGCGTCGGGCCTGGCCCGCCGTGACCAGCCCGCCCGGTGAGGTGCGCCAGTCGATGCTGCCGTCGGCGTTCTCGACCCGGTCGACCGGCAGCCGGTTGGCGACGACGACGAACGAGGCCGTCGCGGTGGGGGTGGTGGTCGGGCTCATGAGGGTTGTGGTGCCTTCCGTCGAATCCTTGATGCTACCGAGGCGCACCGACAGTCCCGACCACGGCCCGGGCATCTTCCCCTGCGCCGCCGCCGCCGGACCCGATCTGACAGGCTGGTCACCATGAGCTTCTCCGAGCCGCGGTCGGCTGCCGGCCTGACCGCACTGCAGCGCATCATCGAGCGGCCCGGCGAGACGTTGGTCGGGGTCGACTTCGACGGCACCCTCGCCCCGATCGTCGACAACCCGGAGAACGCGTACGCCGACGAGGCCGCCATCACGGCCCTGGGGCGTATCGGGAACCTGGTCGGTGCGGTCGTCGTCATCACGGGCCGGCCGGCCCGCACCGCCGTACGGCTGGGCCGCTTCCAACAGACCCCCGGGCTGGAGCGGATGGTCGTTCTGGGCCAGTACGGCGTGGAGCGCTGGAACGCGGCGACTGATGACTACCAGATCCCGCCGGAGCCCGAGGCCATCACCTCGGTCCTCGAGGAGATGCCCGCCATTCTCGACGACCTCGGCCTGAGGCAGGCGCGGATCGAGCACAAGGGCCGTGCGGTCGGGGTGCACACCCGCGAGCTGGGGGACGCTGGCGTGGCCTTCTCCCGGCTCGAGGCCCCGATGGAGGACCTCGCGGCCCGACACGGACTGCTGGTGGAGCCGGGGAAGAACGTCCTGGAGATCCGCGCCCCCGGCTTCGACAAGGGTGAGGCGCTGCGCTCGATCGTGGAGGAGACGGGCTGTCGCGGCATCGTGTTCGCCGGAGACGACCTGGGCGACCTTCCTGCGTTCCGCATGGTCGAGCAGCTGCGGACCGAGGGCTACGCCGGCCTGCTGATCTGCTCGGCCTCGCACGAGGAGGACGCACTGGCCGACCTGTCCGACGTGGTGGTCGAGGGGGCTCCCGGGGTTGGCGCCTGGCTCAGCGAGCTGGCGGACCGGATCGAGGCGGGAAAGGCGGGCTGAGCCCGGGGGCCGAGTCTGAGACCGACGGGGTGGGGCCAGGCGTGACCGCCTCCGACGACGACACCTACTCCGAGGACCCTGGCTCCGAGGACCCTGGCTCCGAGGACCCTGGCTCCGAGGACCCCTGCTCCAACGTGACCGCCTCCGATGACGTCTCCTCCGACGACGCCGTCCGGCGGTCGGAGTCGGCCAGGATGGCCTCGGCCTGAGCCTGGGGGTCGTCGCTGCCCGCGGCGATCTCCTCCGGCAGGAGGTGGGCCCGTTCGGCTATGCGGGAGGTGTCCTGGGGGTCGCTCATGCCCGTCACCGTACCCCGGGTTGCCGTTGTGCTGTTGCCGTGGGGCGGCGGCCCGCAGGCAGCCGCCCCGCTGGGTCACTTCTTCTTCGCGGACTTGTTGTCCTTCTTCTTCGAGCTCCCGTCCTTCTTCGAGCCCTTGTTCTTTTCGGAACTCTTGTCCTTCTTGGAGCTCTTGTCTTTCTTGGAGGTCTGGGCCTTCTTGGAGGTCTGGGCCGGCTTCGCGCTCTTGGCCGGCTTCGCGGACTTCTTCACCTTCTCGGCGGCCTTCTTCGTTGCGGCCTTGGCTTTCTTGCCGACCTCAGCAGCAGCCGGCTCGTCCACGGTGGGGCTCGGCGTCGGAGCGGCTGGCTGCAGCTGACTGACCGTCGCATGCATCTCGCTGAGCTGCTCCTGGCTGGCCCGGACCTGCTTCTGCAGCGCGGTGAGCTTCTCCTCCTGGGCGCGGACGGCCTCAGCCAGGGCGCTGTCGGGCGTCGGCTTAGCCGCGGTCGCAGCCCGCTTCCGCGGGGTCCGGGCGGGTGCTGCGGTGGTAGCCGCCGCGGTCGTGCTGGTCTTGCGCGGAGCGCGGGCCCGCGTCGGGGCGGGGGTGGCGTCCGTGGCGTCCGTCGCGGGGGCGCCCGCAGTCTTACGGGCGGCGGTCTTGCGGGCCGGGGTGGCGGGGGTGGCGTCCGTCGCGGGGGCGCCCGCAGTCTTACGGGCGGCGGTCTTGCGGGCCGGGGTGGCGGGGGTCTTGCGGGCGGCGGCCTTTCGCGGCGCCGGCGTACGGCGGGCCGGGGTCTTCCGAGCCGGGGTCTGAGCGTCTGGGGTGGGGGGGGTCTCGGGGGTCGGCGCCTCCGGGGTCTGGGTTACCTCGGCGGTCGACGCAGACGCATCGGCAACCGGTCCGGAGCTCGCCGGGGTGCCCTCCTCGGTGGGGGTCTCCACCGGGATCGCGCTGGCGGTCTCGTCGACGGTCGAGGTGGCGGGGGTTTCCGTGTCGGCGCTTTCGGTGCTGCTCGTGGTCATGCAGTGTCCTGACTCGTCGGTCACAGCGGTCGGCTGCGAGGTGCGATCCGGCCCGGTGCCGATTGGCTCCGGACGCGTTGGTCACGGGTGGGTATTCAACGAATATCTCACGGCTGCCACCGGTCGGTGCGTGCGGCCGTTGACCGTCACCGCCACGACGCGTACTACCCCTGCACGCCGCGGGGTGCGGCACCCTCGTGGCGGACCCGCCGCACGGTCCCC
>JBBQAB010000219.1:0-12712 GCA_038198385.1 Propionibacteriales bacterium | reverse complement strand
CGGCACGAGGTCGTCGCCGTCCTCACCCGCCCCGACGCCCCGAGTGGGCGGGGGAAGAAGCTCACCGCAAGCCCGGTCGCGCTGCTGGCCGCCGGGCTCGGGATCGAGACCCTCAAGCCGGCCAAAGCCAAGGACGAGGACTTCCGCACCCGGCTGGCCGAGATCGCTCCTGACTGCGTCCCGGTCGTGGCGTACGGGGCCCTGCTGCCGCAGCCGGTGCTCGACATCCCGCCCCACGGTTTCATCAACCTCCACTTCTCGCTGCTGCCGGCGTGGCGCGGCGCCGCCCCGGTCCAGCACGCGATCCTGGCCGGCGACCCGACCACGGGGGCCACCACCTTCCGGATCGTGCTCCCGCTGGACGCCGGACCGACCTTCGGGGTGGTGACCGAGGACATCCGACCCACCGACACCTCCGGTGACCTGCTGGAGCGGCTGTCGGTCAGCGGAGCCCGGCTGCTGGTCGAGACCCTCGACGCGATCGAGGCCGGCGCCCAGCCGACCGAGCAGCCCGAGGCCGAGGTCACCTACGCCGCCAAGCTGACGGTGGAGGACGCCGAGGTCGACTGGACCCGGACCTCCGCCGAGATCGACCGGCAGGTACGCGGCTGCCACCCCAACCCGGGGGCATGGACGACGTTTCGAGGTGAGCGGTTCAAGATCGGCTCGGCCGTCCCCGTGGAGGGCTCCCTGACCCCCGGCACGCTGGAGGTCACCAAGCGGACGGTCCGCGTCGGGACGGCTCAGGGTCTGCTCGAGCTGGGCCAGGTGCAGGCTCCGGGCAAGAAGCCGATGGCCGCGGCCGACTGGGCCCGGGGCGTCTCCGGCGACGGTCCGCTCGCGTTGGGTTTCTGAGTGGCCCGCGCTCCCCGGCCCGCGGGGACGCGACGGGCTCCGGACCGGTCCCGGCGGGTCGCCTTCGACGCCCTGCGGGCGGTGAACGCGGATGGCGCCTACGCCAACCTGGTGCTGTCCAAGCTGTTGTCCGAGCGCTCTCTGAGCGGCCGTGACGCGACCTTCGCCACCGAGCTCGTGGCCGGCACCTGCCGGATGCAGGGCACCTACGACGTCGTGATCGCGGCCGCGGCCGGACGTTCGCTGTCCAGCCTGCAGCCGGCCGTGCTCGACCTGCTCCGCCTCGGCACCCATCAGCTGCTCTCCATGCGGGTGCCGCTGCACGCCGCCGTCGCGGCCACCGTCGACCTGGCTGCGGCCACCGTCGGCGAGCGGGTCACCGGGCTGACCAACGCCGTCCTGCGCAAGGTAGCCGCACGCGAGCTGGACGAGTGGGTCGAGCTGCTGGGTACCGACCTCGAGCCCCTCGACCGGCTCGCCCTGGAGACCGCGCACCCGCGGTGGATCGTCGACGCGTACGCCGATGTGCTCCCCGCGGAGGAGTTGCGGTCCGCGCTGGAGGCCGACAACCTCAGTCCCCAGGTCAGCCTGGCCGTCCGGCCGGGGCTCACCCGGGTCGAGGACCTGCTGGCCGCCGGCGCCGAGCCCGGCCGGCACTCGCCCTACGCCGCCCGCTGGTCGGGCAACCCCGCCGACCTGGACGCGGTGCGGTCCGGCCGGGCCGGGGTGCAGGACGAGGGGTCGCAGCTGGTGACCTGGGCGCTGTCGCGGGCCGAGGGCCGACTGGGCTGGTGGCTGGACCTGTGCGCCGGCCCGGGCGGCAAGACCGCGCTGCTCGCCGGTCTGGCCGCCCAGCAGGGCAGCCGGGTGTTCGCGGCTGAGCTGGCCCCTCACCGGGCCGCGCTGGTCGCGGCGGGCTCGCGGGCGTACGGCGCCGGCGCCGCTCCCGTGGTGGTGGTCGCCAACTCGACCCGGGCCCCGTGGCACCCCGGGTCGTTCGCCCGGGTGCTTGCCGACGTCCCCTGCTCGGGCCTGGGCGCGCTGCGTCGGCGACCCGAGTCCCGCTGGCGGCGGGGGCCGGCCGACATCGCCCCCCTCCATGCGCTGCAGCGGACCCTGCTGGCGTCCGCGCTGGACGCGGCCGCCCCCGGGGCCACCGTCGCCTACGTGACCTGTTCCCCGCACCGGCACGAGACCGAGGACGTGGTTACCGCTGTCCTGGCCGAGCGGACGGACGTCACGGTGACCGACGCTGCCACCCTGCTGCCCGAGGTGGCCGACGCCGCCCACGGGCCCTACCTGCAGCTGTGGCCGCACCGGCACGGCACCGACGCCATGTTCGCGGCCTTCCTGCGCCGCGACTGACCCTGGACAAGCGACACCAGGCGAGGCGCGCCGTCGCGCTCCTCGCCTGGGTGAGGGGTGACCGACCCCACTGGCGTCGCGAATCCAGGGTGGCGGCACCGTTAGAGTCGGGCCGTGCCCTCACGGATCATGCCCAGCCTGCTGTCGGCGGACTTCGCCAACCTGCAGGCCTCGATCGAGACCATCCCGTCCGCCGACGCGCTGCACGTCGACGTGATGGACAACCACTTCGTCCCCAACCTGACCCTCGGTCTGCCGGTGGTGGAGGCGATCCGCAAGGTGACGTCGGCGATGCTCGACGTCCATCTGATGATCGAGGACCCGGACCGTTGGGCCCCGGCCTACGCCGAGGCCGGGGCGGAGTCGGTCACCTTCCACGTCGAGGCCGCGGCCGCACCCGTACGGCTGGCACGCGAGCTGCGACGGCTGGACGCCCGGGCCGGGATGGCACTCAAGCCGGCGACCCCGATCGAGCCGTACGCAGACCTGCTGCCGGAGCTCGACATGGTGCTGATCATGACCGTCGAGCCCGGCTTCGGCGGCCAGACGTTCCTCGACCTCTGCCTGGCCAAGATCGCCCGGGCTCGCGCGCTGCTCGACGCCACGGGCGGGGACATCTGGCTGCAGATCGACGGCGGGGTCTCGGTGGAGACGGTCGAGCGCTGCGTCGAGGCCGGGGCGGACTCCTTCGTGGCCGGCTCGGCGGTGTTCGGAGCGAACGACCCGGACGCCATGATCGCCACCCTGCGCGAGCTCGCCGCCCCCCAAGGCCGCTGACCCACCCCCGCCCGGACCCGGCCGGCTAGTTCTTGCCGCGCGGTCGCGCAGCCTTCGACGCGGGCGGCGACGACGCGGGCGTCGACGGTGGAGCCGGTTTGTCCTTCTTGGGTGCCGAGCTGATCAGAGCGTTGACCCAGCTGGCCGGAACCGAGTTGTCCACCAGCGTCGACTTCAGGAACAGCGTGGCCGGAACCGCGAGCAGGGCCCCCAGACCGCCCAGCAGGTAGGCCCAGAAGATCAGGGAGATGAAGGCGACGGTGCCGCTGATGCCCACGGCGTCCCCGGTGAAGCGCGGCTGGATGATGGTCTGGATGACGATGTTGATGACCGTGTAGACGATGACCACGGCCAGCGCGCTCCCCGCGCCCCCGTCGAGCAGGGCGATCAGGGCCGGCGGGATCACCCCGAGCACGAAGCCGATGTTGGGGATGTAGTTGGTCACGAAGGCGAGCACGCCCCAGGTCAGAGCCAGTGGCACCCCGATCACCAGCAGCGAGACCACGTCCAGCACGGCCACGATCAGGCCGAAGATGGTGGTCACGATCCAGTACTTGCGGACCCGGCCGGCGAAGCTCTGCAGGCCGGCGGCGATGTGCGGTCGGGTCTCGGCGATGACGTCCAGGCGGTCGCTCATCGTCGCGGCGTCGAAGGCCAGGAACAGCACCACGGCGATGATCAGGGCGAGCAGGCTCACCCCGCCGGTGAGGGCGGAGAGCAGTGCCTGGGCGGGCGCGGCCAGACTGCTGAGCTGGAGCGAGGAGGCCAGGCTGCGGAGCTGGTCCGTGCCGTAGCCGAAACGGTCCGCCAGGGACAGCAGCGAGTCGAGGATCTGGTTGAACGCCGCCGCGTAGTCCGGCAACTTGTCCACGAGCCGGGCGACCGACCACACCACCGAGCCCAGGATCACGAAGAGCAGCGCGTAGATGGCGAGCAGGCTCGCGATGGTGGCGATGACCGACGGGACACCGCGGCGGAGCAACCAGACCCGGAGCGGGGCCACCGTGATGACCAAGGTGACAACCAGGAAGACGGGCGCCACGATCGATGCGGTGCTCCGCAGACCGACGCCGATGATGACCAGGCCGGCCAGGACCAGGACCCCGAAGAGGACCGGAGGCTGCATCTGCCCGGCGATGGGGGTGGGGTCCGGCGGGACCTGCTGGGGGGTGGGCCGGGACGGCGGCATCGGGCACTCCTTTGGTTACGAGGTCCCGATGATTCCCGAGTCTGGGGCCGGGACCAACTCGGGCCCGCCCTACGGACCGAGGCCCGTTGGCTCAGTTGCCCTGTCGGCGGCGCAGGTAGCGCTCGAACTCGGCGGCGATGGCGTCACCGCTGGCCTCGGGCAGCTCGGTGGCGTCCTGCTGCTGTTCCAGGGCGGTGACGTAGTCGGCCACCTCGGAGTCCTCCGCGGCCAGCTCGTCCACCCCCCGCTCCCAGGCCCGCGCCAGCTCGGGCAGCTCGCCGAGGTCGAGGGAGGCGTCCATCACCTTCTCGAGCTGCGACAGCAGCGCGAGGGTGGCCTTGGGGCAGGGCGGGTGCGAGACGTAGTGCGGGATCGCGGCCCACAGCGACAGCACCTCCACCCCGGCCCGGGTCAGGGTCTCGGCCAGCACCCCGACGATCCCCGTCGGGCCCTCGTAGGTGGAGGGGGCCAGCCCCAGCTGCTTCATCAGCTCGCTGTCCCCGGAGGTGGTGGAGACCGGGATGGGCCGGGTGTGGGGGGTGTCGGCGAGCAGAGCCCCGAGCAGGTGCACCCGACGGGCGTGGGCGGAGTGCAGGGCCGAGGCCAGCAGGGTGCTGAACTGGCGCCACCGCAGGTTGGGCTCCAGCCCGTGGATCAGGACCAGGTGGCGGCCGTCGGGCAGCTCGGCCACCTTGACGTCGGTGGTCGGCCAGATGATCTCGCGCTCGTCGTCGTCGTTCAGCTCCACGAGCGGCCGGTTGACCTGGAAGTCGTAGAAGTCGTCGGGGTCGAGGGAGAAGACGGTCTCGGCCTCGTACGCCTCGGCCAGGTGCTCGACGGCACCGGTCGCGGAGCTGCCCGCGTCGTTCCAACCACCGAAGGCGACCACCACGAACGGGTCGACGAGGTCGCGGAGATCACGCGGAGCCGAGTCAGACATGCGCCTCACTCTAGCCGTCGACCCGGCCCAGGCCCGGCTCTGTCTGCCGACGTCGTCCGCCGCCACATCGTGGTGAGCCGGCGAGCCCCCGTCACCTGCCGTCTATCCTCACAAGGTGTCTGGTCAGTCTGCTCCGTCGAACCTGCGGGACCCCCGCGCCCGCTCGGCTCCCGACCTGGCGACCACGCTCGCCCAGCGGGTCGTCATCGCAGACGGGGCGATGGGGACGATGCTGCAGGGCTACGACCTCACGATGGAGGACTTCACCCAGCTCGAGGGCTGCAACGAGGTTCTCAGCGTCACCCGTCCCGACGTCGTCCGGGCCATCCACGACGCCTACTTCGAGGTCGGCGTCGACGCGGTCGAGACCAACACCTTCGGCACTAACCTGTCCGCCCTGGGTGAGTACGGCATCCCCGAGCGGATCGAGGAGCTGGCCGAGGCGGCGGCCGCCATCGCGCGGGCCTCGGCCGATGCCTTCAGCACTCCGGAGCGGGCGCGCTGGGTGCTCGGCAGCGTCGGTCCCGGCACCAAGCTGCCGACCCTGGGCCACACCACGTACGCCGAGCTCCGCAACGCCTACCAGCGCCAGGTCGAGGGGATGCTCGCCGGCGGCATCGACGCGGTGCTGATCGAGACCTCCCAGGACCTCCTGCAGACCAAGGCGGCCACGCTGGGGGCCAAGCGCGCCCTGGCGCACGCCGGCCGACGGCTGCCGATCATCGTGCACGTCACGGTCGAGACCACGGGCACGATGCTGCTGGGGTCCGAGATCGGGGCGGCGCTGGCCACCCTGGAGCCGCTCGGGATCGACATGATCGGGTTGAACTGCGCCACCGGGCCGGCGGAGATGAGCGAGCACCTGCGTCACCTCGCGCGCTACGCCCAGATCGGCGTCAGCTGCATGCCCAACGCTGGTCTGCCCCAGCTGACCTCCGACGGGGCCTCCTACCCGCTGCAGCCCACCCAGCTCGCCGACGCCCTGGAGCAGTTCGTCGGTGAGTTCGGGCTGGGACTGGTCGGTGGCTGCTGTGGCACCACCCCCGAGCACCTGCGCCGGGTGGTCGAGCGGCTGGACCAGCACCCGGTGGTGGCGCGCCGGCCCGAGCACACCGCGGCCGCGGCCTCGCTCTACGCCGAGGCGCCGTTCCGGCAGGACACCAGCTATCTGTCCATCGGGGAGCGCACGAACGCCAACGGCTCCAAGGCGTTCCGCGAGGCCCTGCTGGCGGAGCGCTGGGACGACTGCGTCGACATCGCCCGCTCCCAGGTGCGTGACGGTGCCCACCTGCTCGACCTGAACATCGACTACGTCGGGCGCAACGGGCCCGCCGACATGCACGAGATGGCCTTCCGGCTGGCCACCGCCTCCACCCTGCCGATCGTGCTGGACTCCACCGAGCCCGCCGTGCTGCAGGCAGGTCTGGAGTGTCTGGCGGGCCGCGCGGTGATCAACTCGGTCAACTACGAGGACGGCGACGGCGAGGGCTCGCGCTTCCAGCGGATCATGTCCCTGGTGGTGGAGCACGGGGCGGCCGTGATGGCGCTGACCATCGACGAGGAGGGCCAGGCCCGGACCGCGGACTGGAAGGTCCGGGTCGCCAGCCGGATCGTGGAGGACCTGACCGGCAGCTGGGGGATGCGGCGCAGCGACATCATCCTGGACTGTCTGACCTTCCCCATCGCCACGGGTCAGGAGGAGACGCGCCGCGACGGCATCGAGACCATCGAGGCGATCCGCCGGGTCAAGGCGCTCTACCCCGACGTCCAGACCACCCTGGGGCTGTCCAACATCTCCTTCGGCCTGAACCCGGCGGCCCGGGTGGTCCTGAACTCGGTGTTCCTGAACGAGTGCATCGCGGCCGGGCTGGACTCCGCCATCGTGCACGCGGCCAAGATCGTCCCGATGGCCCGGATCCCCGACGAGCAGCGCGAGGTCGCGCTCGACATGGTCTACGACCGACGACGCCCGGCCGAGGGTGACCAGCCGGCGTACGACCCGCTGCAGAAGTTCCTGGAGCTCTTCGACGGGGTCACCACCGCCGACACCAAGGCCGAGCGGGCCGCGGCGCTGCTGGCCCTGCCGGTGAGCGAGCGACTGCAGCGCCGGATCGTGGACGGGGAGGGCAAGGGCCTGGCCGAGGACCTGGAGCTGGCCATGGCCGACGGCAAGCCTGCCCTCGAGATCATCAACACCGACCTGCTGCAGGGCATGAAGGTGGTGGGGGAGCTGTTCGGCTCGGGCCAGATGCAGCTGCCGTTCGTCCTCCAGTCGGCCGAGGTGATGAAGACCGCGGTGGCCTACCTGGAGCCGTACCTGGAGAAGGCCGACAGCCGGGGCAAGGGCACGATCGTGCTGGCCACGGTCAAGGGTGACGTCCACGACATCGGCAAGAACCTGGTCGACATCATCTTGACCAACAACGGCTACACCGTGGTCAACCTGGGGATCAAGCAGCCGATCGGCACGATCATCGACGCCGCGGAGGAGCACCAGGCCGACGCAATCGGGATGTCGGGGCTGCTGGTGAAGTCCACGGTCGTGATGCGGGAGAACCTGCAGGAGATGAACACCCGGGGGATCGCCACCAGCTACCCGGTGTTTCTCGGCGGCGCGGCGCTGACCCGCGCCTACGTGGAGCAGGACCTGCGCGAGGTCTTCGCCGGCGAGGTGCGCTACGCCCGCGACGCCTTCGAGGGGCTGCGGCTGATGGACGCCCTGATGGCGGTCAAGCGCGGCGAGGAGGGCGCTGCCCTCCCGGCCCCGCGGGAGCGCCGGGTCAAGCTCCGCAGCACGCCCGAGGCCAGCGGCACCACCGCGACGCTGCTGCCCGCCCGGTCCGACGTGGCGGTGGACGTCGACGTGCCCGTACCGCCCTTCTGGGGCGACCGGATCGTCAAGGGCATCGCCTTGGCCGACGTCGCCTCCTACCTCGACGAGCGGGCGACGTTCATGGGCCAGTGGGGGCTCAAGGGAAGCCGTACGGGGCCCAGCTACGAGGAGCTGGTCGAGACCGAGGGCCGACCGCGGCTCCGGGCCTGGCTGGACCGCGTCCAGACCGAGGGCATCGCCGAGTTCGCCGTGGTCTACGGCTACTGGCCCTGCTACAGCGAGGGGGACACGGTCGTGGTCCTGCGGCCCGGCTCCGGGGTGGACGATCCGGAAGCCGAGCTGCACCGGTTCACCTTCCCGCGGCAGACCCGGGGCCGGTTCCTCTGCCTGGCCGACTTCTTCCGGGACCGGGAGCTGGCCCGGGCCAAGGGCCCGGACGTGATCGCGTTCCACCTGGTCACCATGGGCTCGGCCGTGGCCCGGGTGACCGCCGACCTGTTCGAGCGCAACGCCTACCGCGACTACCTGGAGCTGCACGGCCTGAGTGTCCAGCTGACCGAGGCGCTGGCCGAGATGTGGCACAGCCGGATCCGGTCCGACTTGGGTCTGCGCCGCGAGGACGGCGGGATCGACGACATGATCCGTGACCAGGCCTACCGAGGCTCGCGCTACAGCTTCGGCTACCCGGCGTGCCCGGACCTGGAGGACCGGGTCAAGCTCGTCGACCTGCTCCGGCCGGTGCGGATCGGGGTCGAGCTGAGCGAGGAGCTGCAGCTGCACCCCGAGCAGTCGACCGACGCCCTGGTGGTGCACCACCCCGAGGCCAAGTACTTCAACGCCCGCTGAGCGGGCCCTCGGGGTGGGATTTCGCCCCGCCGGGCCGGACTGGAAAGATGACGAGGCCATGAGCGACACGACCACCACGACCCTTGCCGCGGCCCTCTGGGACTTCGACGGCACGCTGGCCGACACCGAGCCGGTGTGGATCGCGGCCGAGTACGAGCTGATCGGGAGCCTGGGCGGCACCTGGTCCGACGAGCACGCCGACCGGCTGGTCGGCAACTCCCTGCTCGACTCGGGGGCCTACATCCTGCGGGTCATCGGCCGGGAGGACCTCACCCCGGCCTGGGTCGTCGACCAGCTCCTGACCCGGGTGGTCGACCACCTGGCCGGTCACCCCATCCCCTGGCGTCCCGGGGCCCTGGAGCTGCTCACCTCGCTGCGCGAGGCCGGCGTGCCGTGTGCGCTGGTGTCGGCCTCCTACCGGGTGCTGCTCGACGCGGCCCTCAGCCAGCTCCCGGTCGGGACCTTCGCGGTGACCGTGGCCGGCGACGAGGTCACCCACGGCAAGCCGCACCCTGAGCCGTACGAGCGGGCGTGTGCCGCCCTGGGCGTACGGGCGCGCGACTGCGTGGTCTTCGAGGACTCGGTCACCGGGGCCGCCTCCGGCAACGCCTCCGGGGCGCTCGTGGTCGCGATCCCCAACCGGGTGCAGGTGCCGGCGGCTCCCCGTCGGGTCCAGGTCACCTCGCTGGCCGAGCTCGACGCCACCGCGGTGGCCGCGCTGCTCGAGGGCGCCGGTGCCTAGCGGACCCCCGGTGTCCCGGCCCCCCGGACGCCCGGCCCCGCCCGTACTCTCGGCTCCTCGCAGGCTCGCTGCTCTGCCCAGGTTCTCGGCTCCTCCCCGTCTCCGCCTGTCCAGGCGCGTCCGCCGGCTGGTGGCCGCCTGCGCCGTCCTGGCCCTGGCCACCGCCTGCCAGGTCTCCGGCGAGACACCCACCCCGACCCCGACGCCGGGCAGCACCCCTCGCCCCTTCACCGTCATGTCGACCGACCCGATCCGGGTGACCGACCCGGCGGCGATGGCCGACTCGGGCTCGGCGGTGCTCGCGGTGAACGTCTTTCAGCGGCTGATGACCTCCGACCCCGGCAGCGACCGGCCCAAGCCGGACGCCGCCCGGGACTGTCTGTTCACCTCGGCCACCACCTACACCTGCACCCTGAACAAGGACCTGACCTTCGCCAACGGGCACCCGCTGACCTCTAGCGACGTGAAGTTCAGCATCCAGCGCGCGGCGCGTCTGAACGTGCCGGGCTCGTCGGCCCCGCTGCTCAGCTCGCTGCGCAAGATCGAGACCCCCGACGACCTGACCGTACGGTTCCTGCTCAGCCGGCCGGACACCCAGTTCAGCTGGGCCCTGGCCTCCCCGGCCGCCTCGCTCGTCGACGAGGAGGTCTACGACGCCGACAAGATCCAGCAGCCCGACCAGGAGATCGTCGGCTCGGGACCGTTCCGGGTCGAGCACTACGACAAGGACGACCTGCTGCTGCACAAGTTCGAGGACTACGTCGGACGGACGCCGGCGGTCAAGGACGAGCTCGTCTACGTCACGGCCCCCGACTCGGCCACCATCGAGGACGCCATGACCAAGGGCACGGTCGGAGTCGTCTGGCGGGGTCTCGACGACGCCGCCCTGACCCGCTACATCCAGCAGGTCCAGGCCAGTCCCGACCGGCTCACCGTCGGCGGCTACCAGCAGCGGATCCTGCCGGGCACCCGGGTGCTGCAGCTGATCTGGGGGTCCGACTCCTCCAGCCGGGGCAACAAGAACCTCCGCCAGCTGATCGCCACCGCCCTGCAGGGCGACCGCACCTCCGACTCCGTGGTGCCCGGCGGGGTGCCCGGCCACGTCAGCACCTTCCCGCTCGGCGGTAAGGCCACCCCCAAGGTGACCTGGAAGAACCGCATCAACCTGACCCTGGGGTACGACCCCACCGCCCCGAACGCCGAGGACATCGCCATCCAGATCCGTACCCGCCTCGAGGAGCCCGGAGGTCTCAGCGTCCAGCTGCGGCCACGCGACTTCAGTGCCGACCTCAACCTCGTCGACCGCAAGGCCTGGACCCCCACCGCACTGGCCTGGCTGCAGCCCTACCTGGACGCTCCGCTGCCGGCGGCGTCCTCCACGGTGGAGACGATCGTCACGGCGTTCCGGCGTACCACCGACGACGTGGCCGCCAACGCCGAGCTCGCCGCCCTGCAGAAGCAGGCGGCCTTCGACCAGACCGTGCTTCCGCTCAGCCAGTCCGACGAGTACCTCTACCTCAAGTCCGGGGTGGACATCGATCCGACGTCCTTCGCACCGGGCTGGCAGATCGGGTTCTGGGGGATCAAGAGTGGCTGACCTCGCACCGCCGTCGGGGGTACGGGTCGGTCCCTTCCGCGTCGGCGAGCGGATCACCCTGACCGACCCCAAGGGCCGACGACACTCCGTCCTCCTGGCCACCGGCGCCCAGTTCCACACCACCAAGGGCGCGGTTGCCCACGACGAGCTGATCGACGGTCCCGAGGGGGTTGTGGTCACCTCCGTCGGCGGCACCGCGTTCCTGGCCATGCGGCCCCTGCTGAACGAGTTCACCGTTACCATGCCCCGCGGCGCCGCGGTGATCTACCCCAAGGACGCGGCCCAGATCCTGATGGCCACCGACGTCTTCCCCGGGGCCCGGGTGATCGAGGCCGGGGTCGGGTCGGGCGCGCTGACCTGCAGCCTGCTGCGGGCCGTCGGCCCCACCGGCCGGGTCATCTCCTACGAGCGGCGCGAGGACTTCGCCATCATCGCCCGCCGCAACGTGGAGAGCTTCCTGGAGGGTCCGCACCCGGCCTGGGACCTGCGGGTCGGCGACCTGGTGGAGAGCCTCACCGACGAGCCGGTCGACCGGGTGATCCTGGACATGCTCGCCCCCTGGGAGTGTGTCGAGGCCGTGGCCGAGGTCCTGATCCCGGGCGGGGTGTTCTGCGCGTACGTCGCCACCACGACCCAGCTGGCCCGTACGGTCGAGACGCTGCGCGTGCACACCGGGTTCACCGAGCCCGAGGCCACCGAGACCCTGCTGCGAGCCTGGCACGCCGAGGGGCTAGCGGTTCGACCCCGGCACGACATGGTCGGACACACCGGGTTCCTGGTCACCGCGCGGCGGATGGCCCCCGGCTTCCGGGCCCCGGCCCGCAAACGTCGCCCCGCCCCGGGAGCCTATGGCGAGGATTACACGGGACCGCGTCCCGCTGACGCCGTTTCCGGAGCGTCCGCCGGGTAGGGTTTCGCCAGGAGGTGCGTCATGACCGGACCTGTCCACGATCGTTCTCCCTTCGAGGAACGCGACTACCTGGTTGCGCAGATCACTGCCCTCAGCGGCGAGCTGGAGCGGATGAAGGAGCGTGTCTCCGCCCATCCGCACGACGTCGCCATGTTGGAGCGTCGGCTCTCGGATGCCCGCGCCGAGGCGCGCACCACCGCCAGCAACAACGAGCGGCTCGCCGCGACCCTGCGGGAGGCACGCGACCAGATCGTGTCCCTCAAGACCGAGGTGGACCGGCTGGCCCAGCCGCCCGCCAGTTTCGGGGTGTTCCTGGCCGGACACGAGGAGAACACCGCCGACATCTACACCTCGGGCCGCAAGATGCGGGTGAGCGTCAGCCCCGAGGTCGACGTCCAGGCGCTCGAGCCGGGTCGCGAGGTGATGGTCAACGAGGCGATGAACGTGGTCGCTGCCCTGGACTTCGACGAGGTCGGTGAGGTGGTCGTGCTCAAGGAGGTCCTCGACGACGGCTACCGCGCCCTGGTCGTCGGGCACGGCGACGAGGAGAGCGTGGTCCGGCTGGGCCAGAAGGTGCGCGACGAGCACCTGCGCTCGGGTGACTCCCTGCTGATCGACCGGCGGGTGCACTTCGCCTACGAGCGGGTGCCCAAGATGG